>CAMHRJ010000259.1 GCA_946187475.1 uncultured Clostridia bacterium
CTCGCCCATGGGCGAGCTGGCGGATTTCGCGGGGCAGATCTGCGATTCGCTGCACCGGACGGTGGGCACGGCGGCGGCGGTCTGTGACCGGGACGCCGTGATCGCGGTGGCAGGCGTACCTCGGCGGGAGCTGCTGGACCGGCGCATCAGCGGCGATCTGGAGCGGCTGATGGAGACCCGCGGGGTCTACAGCGCCGAGAGCGGCCACTGTCTGGCGCCCATCGCCGAGGGCGACGACCGCTGGTGTCTGGCGGTGGCGGCGCCGATTTTGTCCGCCGGCGACGTGCTGGGCTGCGTGGCCTTCGTGACGCCCAAGGGCAGCAAAAGCGCCGGCGAGACCGAGGAAAAACTGGCCTCCGCCGTGGCGGGATTTTTAGGCAGACAGATGGAAAGCTAAGCAAAACCACCCGGTTGGTACCGGGTGGTTTTTGCTGCAGTTTTCGATTCAGAAGCTGTTCTCCGTCAGCCAGGCGACGGCCTTTCCCACCAATTCGGTGATGTCCGTGCCGTCCGTGGCGATGACGGTCTGCGGTTCCAGACCCTTGCGGAAATCCACATGCTCCGCCTCGGCGATGGCGTTTTTCAGATAGTTGTTGTCATCGGAAAAACCGGGGTCCGGCTGAATCTGGCAGATGCTGTAGGCCTGGAGGATGGCGCTGACGGGGACGCCGTGGTACATCACGCCCTTGTAAGCGTCGATCTCACTCTGCCTGATGGGCGCGCTCTCCCGATAGAGGCGCATGGCCTCGGCCAGCGCGGCGCGCTCCTCCTCGGTGAAGGGCCGGGCCTCGTCAGCGGTTTTGGTGTTGTCCAGCACCTGTTCCAGAGTGCTCATGCCGGAGAGCACCGCGATGACGTCCTCCTTCTCCAGCGAGAAGCGCACAGCCCAGGAGGCGATGCTCCAGTCCGGGTGCAGGGCCTTGAGCACGGCCTCCGCTTCCGCCGGGAGCTTGGCCAGTCCGCCGCCCTTGACGGCCTCCATGATGACCACCTTGCGGCCGTGCTTGCGGATGACCTCATAGCAGGGGCCGGCCTGCACCAGCTCGCTGTCCCAGTCGATGGGGTTCAGGGCGATCTGCACGAACTCGATCTCCGGGTGCTCCGTCAGCACCCGATCCAGCAGCTTGGCGGAGGAATGGAAGGAGATGCCCAGATGGCGAATCTTGCCCTCGGCCTTCCAGCGCTTGGCGTGGTCGAAGAGGTTCGTGGTCTTCACCACGCCGCCCTGGCCGTCATAGCCGTCATAGTAGACGTTCTGGATGTTGTGGAGCAGGTAGTAGTCGATGTAGTCCACGCCCAGGTTGTCCAGCTGGCTCTGGAAGGTGGGGTCGATCTTCTCCTCCGGCAGCTCCAGGAAGGTGGGGAATTTGGTGGCCACGGTGAAGGACTCGCGGGGATGCCGCTCTACCAGGGCCTTGCGGGTGGCCTCCTCGCTTTTGCCGTCGTGGTAGACGAAGCTGGTGTCGAAGTAGGTGTACCCCGCGTCCAGAAAGGCGTCCACCATCCGGTTGAGCTGGTCATAGTCGAAATCCGTCGGGCCGGAGCGTACCGGCAGCCGCATCATGCCAAAGCCTAAGTTTTTCGTGCTGGTTCCTCCTGTCATTGGTCGTATTCCTTCGCGGAAATCCGCGTTCGTTTCAATCCTCTCGGGCCGTTCGTGAACGGCCCCTACAAGGTTGTTGTAGGTTCGGTGTTGTAGGGGCGATTCACGAATCGCCTGTGTGGAATCGCTCTCCGCACGAAATGAATGCTCGTAGGGGACGGCGTCCTCGACATCCCGTTTTCCCGTGTCTCGCCGCGGGCTGTCGGGGATGCCGGCGGCTGCAAATTAGAATTTAGCGGGATGATGGATTTACGCCGCACTTCGATGGTGCTCGTAGGGGAGGGGCTTGCCCCTCCCGTTAACACAGGCATTCGTCGGCGGGAGGGGCAAGCCCCTCCCCTACAAATTCTATTTCAGTGCAAACGTTAAACTCCCAATTTGAATATCACCAAAAAAGAACGTGCTAAATTTCAGCACGTTCTTTTGATCTGATTTGGATTACACCAGCTCGATGACTGCGGTCTCGGCGGCGTCGCCTCTGCGGCGGCCGGTGCGGGTGATGCGGGTGTAGCCGCCGTTGCGCTCGGCATAGCCGGGAGCGACGGTGTCAAACAGCTTCTTGGCCACATCTTCGCGGGTGATATAAGCCAGAGCCTGACGGTATGCAGGCAGGCCACCCTTCTTGCCAAGGGTAATCATCTTCTCGGTCATGGGCGCGATCTCTTTGGCGCGATACAGGGTCGTCTCCATGCGGCCCTTGTCCAGCAGATCGGTCACCTGCTGGCGCAGCATCGCCTTGCGCTGCGCGCTGTTCTTACCGAGTTTCCTTGTTCCGGGCATATCGGTTATTCCTCCTTGTTAACGGTTGGGGTTTTGCGGGGTATGGAAGCGGCGGCGGGTTCGTGAATGACGAATCCGTCAGCGTTTCCATCATTACTGCTGGCTGTCGTCACTTGCGAGAGACAGTCCCATCGTGGCGAGCTTGTGCTCCACCTCTTCCAGCGACTTGCGGCCAAGGTTGCGCACCTTGATCATCTCTTCCTGGGTCTTCGTCGTCAGGTCTTCCACGGTGTGGATGTTGGCGCGCTTCAGGCAGTTGAAGCTGCGCACGGAGAGATCCAGCTCTTCGATCGTCATCTTCAGGACGGAATCGGTCTGCTGGACTTCCCGCTCGACGACGGTGCTGCGGTTGCCGATGCTGTCAGACAGGTCGGTGAACAGCGTGAAGTGATCGCAGAGGATCTTGGCGCCAAGACTCAGCGCGTCGCGCGCGGTGGTGGTCTTGTCGGTCCAGACCTCGATGGTGAGCTTATCGTAGTCCGTCTGGTTGCCGACACGGGTGTTTTCCACCGTGTAGTTCACCTTCAGGACCGGGGCGTAGATGGAGTCCACCGGGATGGTCCCGATGATCTGCTGCGCGCCCTTGTTCTTGTCCGCAGGCACATAGCCGCGGCCCTTGTCCAGCGTGATCTCCATAGAGAGCGCGCCATTGGGGCCCAGGGTGGCGATGTGCAGCTCGGGGTTCAGAATCTCCACGTCGGCGTCGGGGCGAATATCGCCCGCAGTCACCTCGCCCTCACCGGCGGCCTCGAGATAGACGGTCTTGGGGCCGTCGCAGTGGAGGCTGGCGATGATGCTCTTGACGTTCAGAACGATCTCGGTCACGTCCTCGGTCACGCCGGGGAT
>CAMHRJ010000260.1 GCA_946187475.1 uncultured Clostridia bacterium
TGGCAGACGCCGAAGGGGATCTTCCGGCGGGTGGTGCGCTGGATGTTCTTGAAGTTGACGAAAATGCCCTGGGCGGTCTCGGGACGGAGATAGACCTCGGAGGCGGTGTCCTCGGTGACGCCCTGGTGAGTTTTGAACATGAGGTTGAATTTACGAATATCGGTGAAGTCGCTCTTGCCGCAGCCCGGGCAGGGGATGGCCTTTTCGCGGATGAAGGAAACCATATCCTCGTTGGTCATGGCCTCCACGTTCACATCGGCGTCGTTTTCCTTGACCCAGTCCTCAATGAGCTTGTCCGCGCGGTGGCGCATATGGCAGCCCTTGCAGTCGATGAGCGGATCGTTGAAGGTCGTCACATGGCCGGAGGCCACCCAGACCTGGGGATTCATGAGAATGGCAGAGTCCAGACCCACGTTGTAGGGGTTTTCCTGCACGAACTTCTGCCACCAGGCGCGCTTGACGTTGTTTTTCAGCTCCACGCCCAGGGGGCCGTAGTCCCAGGAGTTGGCGAGGCCGCCGTAGATCTCGCTGCCCGGGTAGACAAAGCCTCTGCCCTTGCACAGGGCGACGATCTTGTCCATGGTTTTTTCGGTGTTTTTCATACTTGTTCCTCCTTGCCCCGCCAATGGATATGACGGAAGCCCATAAGATCTTCACCGCCGGCTGCGGCAAAGTCAACTTTTATTATAACACCAGGAAAACCTCGGTGCAAGATATGACAGAATGTTATCAGGGGAGCAGTCAATTGTATTTTAACGGCCGCACCGAAATAGAATTTGTAGGGGAGGGGCTTGCCCCTCCCGTTAACACAGGCATTTGTCCGGCGGGAGGGGCAAGCCCTTCCCCTACGAGCACAATTGTAGTGCGGCACTCATCCCGCCCGCGCAAAGCCCCGCCTGCATCTGCAGGCGGGGCTGGCTATACGGTTTTTTACTTGCCTTCGATCTTGTCCGCCAGCTCGGAGAGCCAGGGGGCGGCCACGGTCTCGATGCGGCCCAGGTCCACGCTCTCGGCAATGCCGGGCTGGATGGGCATCCGGGCCACGGTGTCGATGCTGTTTTCCAGGGCGATCTTCTCGATGTGGCTGTCGCCGAAGATGGCGTGCTTCTTGCCGCAGTCGGGGCACTCGTAGTAGCTCATGTTCTCCACGATGCCCAGCACGGGGATGTTCATCATGTTGGCCATGTTCACGGCCTTGCTGACGATCATGCTCACCAGCTCCTGGGGAGAGGTGACCACCACGATGCCGTCCACGGGCAGAGACTGGAACACGGTCAGGGGCACGTCGCCGGTTCCGGGAGGCATGTCCACGAACATATAGTTCACGTCCTCCCACAGCACGTCCGTCCAGAACTGTGTGACGGTGCCGGCGATGACCGGGCCGCGCCAGACCACGGGGTCGGTCTCGTTGGGCAGAAGCAGGTTGATGCTCATCATCTCGATGCCGGTGCGGCTGCGGTTGGCATAGAGGAAATCCTCGCCGCCCATGGCGCCGCCGTGGATGCCGAAGGCCTGGGGGATGGAGGGGCCGGTGATGTCCGCGTCCAGGATGGCGGCCTGGTGGCCGCGGCGCTGCATTTCGCAGGCTAGCAGGCTGGTCACGAGGCTCTTGCCCACGCCGCCTTTGCCGGAGACCACCGCGATGACCTTGTCCACCCGGGCGCCGGGGCGCAGGGACTGGAGAAAGCTCTCGGGGGCGGTGCGGCTGGCGCAGTCGGAACCGCAGGTGCTGCAGTCGTGGGTGCAGTCCTCAGGGACTTCGTTCTGCACTTCATTGATTTCGTCGCTCATAGAAAGAACCTCCGTTCTATTATTTTCGATTGCCCCTTATTATATCCCAAATCAGACACTTGTCAACCAACCGTTTCTCTGTGGATTGCCAGAGGGGATTTTTTCGGGTTTCCGGCCTTTTCACCGGACAGAAAACCTGCTATAATGCAGGCAAATACAATTTATGGGAGGGTTTTGCCATGAACGCAAGCGTGGCCATTCAGATTTTGCCCAAGGTGGACGGAAACGCCGAGACCTGCCGCGTGGTGGACGCGGTGATCGACTATATCAAATCCTTCAACCTGCCCACGGTGGTGGGGCCCTTCGAGACCGTCATCGAGGGCGACTATGACGTGCTCATGGAGATCGTCAAGGGCTGCCCCAAGGTCTGTGTGGAGGCCGGCGCCCCGGGACTGCTGGGCTATGTGAAGATCAACTACAACCCCGGCGGGGTCATGACCATGGACGAGAAGATCAGGAAATACCAATGAACAAGACCTTTGCGATCTTTGACATGGACGGCACGCTGGTGGACTCCATGCCCTGGTGGCAGCGCATCGGCGTGGAGTTCCTGGCCGCCCGCAGCGTGACCAATCCGCCGGCGGAGCTGCTGGAGCGCATCAAGCCCATGACCCTGCTGGAGTCCTCGGCCCTGTTCATGCGGGAGTTCCGCATCCCCGGCTCCCCGGAGGAGATCGCCGCCGAGATCAACGGCCTTATGGCGGAGCATTACCGCCGGGACGTGACGCTGAAGCCCGGCGCAGCAGAGTTTCTCCGGGCCCTGAACGCCAGAGGCGTGCGCATGTGCGTGGCCTCCGCCACGGTGGAGCCTCTGGTGGCCGCCTGTCTGGGTCGGCTGGGCGTGCTGGACTGCTTTGAATTCCTCATCTCCTGCGCCGATGTGGGTGCCGGGAAGGACCGGCCGGACGTGTTTCTGGCGGCGGCGGAGCGCTTCGGCGCGGCGCCCAAGGACGTTGCCGTCTACGAGGACGCCATCTTCGCCGCCCAAACCGCCGTGAAGGCGGGGTTCTACACCGTGGGCGTCTATGACGCCACCGCCGACGCCGCCTGGGAGCAGCTGAAGGCCATCACCCGGGAGCACATCACGGACTGGAACGAAGCGGCAAACGAGCTGTAAAAAAGGACTTTCCGTAGGGGAGGGGCTTGCCCCTCCCGGCATTCCTCGGGTTCAATCAACAGAAAATGTGAGGCAAATTCGTAACACTGCACGAATACGCCTCACCTTTTTGTAATCATTTACGCTTTCTGCGTGGGAGGGGCAAGCCCCTCCCCTACAATTTCTATTGTGGTGCTTGCGAAAAAAAGACACGCTGGATTCCAGCGTGTCTTTTTGCAGACTGTCAAAGAACCCGGTGTAATGCTCAGGCAAAACACCGGGAATTATCGT
>CAMHRJ010000261.1 GCA_946187475.1 uncultured Clostridia bacterium
GGTATATGGCAAGAGGAGAGAGAAAACGTCCATGAAAATCGCTATGATCGGTTCCGGCGCCGCCGGAAGCGTGTTTGCCGCCTATCTGCACAAGGGCGGCGCGGAGCTCTGGCTCGTTGATAAGTACAAGGCCCACATGGACAAGATCGCCGAGGACGGTCTGGTGTTCATCACGCCGGACGGGGAAGAGACCCTCACCGGCTTCCACACTGCGTCCACCGCGCGGGAGATCGGCGTCATGGACATGGTCATTCTGATGGTCAAGGCCACCCAGACCGACGACGTCATGGCGGACACCATGCCGGCCATCGGACCGGACACCGTGGTGGTCAGCCTGCAGAATGGCCTCGGCAATGACGAGGTGCTGGCCAAGTATGTGGATAAGAAGCGCATCATGTACGGCAGCGGCCTCATCGGCACGGAGCTGCGGGGTCCCGGCATCTGCGTCTCCAAGCCGGAGCAGGGCGTCCAGATGCACTTCGGCGCCGTGGTCAACAACCCCATCACCGACAAGGCCGGCCAGGCTCTGGAGGACTGCTTCAAGGCCGGCGGCTGCAACGCCAGCTTTGATGAGGACGTGCGCATCTATGTCTGGCGCAAGGTCATCTCCAACGCAGGCTACAACGGCGTCAGCGCCCTGATGCGCATGCGCGTGGGTGAGGTCTTTTCCGATCCCGACGGCATGAGCATCGTCCGCCACGTCTGGGCCGAGGGCTGCGCCGTGGCTGCGGCCATGGGCATCGGCGATCTGCGCCTGATGATGGAGGCCGAGGAGCCCAACATCTTGGAGGGCCTGGGCAACTATTATCCCTCCATGGCCCAGGATGCGCTGATCCACCATCGCCCCACCGAGATCAGCGTCCTCAACGGCGCCATCGCCCGTTACGGTGCCCGGCTCGGCGTACCCACGCCCTATAACACCGTCATCACCAAGTTCATCTCCTGCATCGAGCGAAACTACGACAAGCAGTACCTGCAGGGGTGAAATTGAAACGCAAAAAGCGCTGCCGCGAGGCAGCGCTTTTTTGATGTGTGCAAATCTGAATATATCGAGCTGCTGAAAAATAGCGAAAGGCTTCCCCTTCCAGGGGAAGCTGTCAGCGCAAGCTGACTGATGAGGTGGTTGAATCGCCGCGTCAGCGGCATCTTTATGGATGACCGGAGTTTGATCTTTGGGCATTTTCATATGGTTGCGGCTTGCGCCGCCATGGGACACCCCTCATCCACCGCAAGCGGTCCCCCTTCCCCCTGAGGGGGAAGACTACGCACAATCCTACAATGCTATATATTCCAATTCATAACCCAAACCGCTCCGGCGCTATGTCCGGAGCGGTTCGTTCTTTATTCTTCGGCGTTCTCGCCGGTGACGATCTTGCGGATGGTGGGGAAGGGGAGCTTCAGCTCCTGCCGGTCATAGGTCATGAGCCCGTTGAGCTCGGTCTCCACGTCGCTGAGCTGGGTGTAGACCGCCGCGGCCAGCCCCTGCTCCTTCGCGGGCAGGATCTCTGTGGTGTACAGCCGGTAAAGCGCTTTTTCCAAGGCGTCGGCATCCTTGCAGCTCTTGTAGCCGAAGGCTTTCTCCGGCCGGGCGTGGCCCTCCGTGCGCAGGGCGTAGCCGCCGAACTCTGACAGGAGCACGGCTCTGCCGCGCTTGTCGGCCTTGTAGCGGTATTTCGTGAAATAGACGTGCTCGCTCTTCACCTGACCGAAGCCCTGGTCGTGCCAGCCGCTGGCGGGATCGATGGTGCGGCTGCGGTCGATGGACTCGATGGTCTCCACGGCGGTGCGGCTGTCGAACTGGCCCCATCCCTCGTTGAAGGGCACCCACATGACGATGCTGGGGTGATTGTAGAGGGTGGACACCATGCGCTTGAGCTCCGTGAGGAACTGGGCTCTGCCCTCGGCGCTGTCCCGGCCGAAGAGGGCATAGCGGCTGTCGTCATAGCTCTGCTTGGTGACCAGGGGGGCGTTCACCACCGCGGCCTTGTATTCACCGCCGCCGGCGGGCATATCCTGCCAGACCAGCATGCCCAGCCGGTCACAGTGGTAGTACCAGCGGTCAGACTCCACCTTCATGTGCTTGCGCAGCATATTGAAGCCCATGGCCTTGGCGCACTCGATGTCATAGACCATGGCGTCATCGGCGGGCGGGGTATACTGCCCGTCGCTCCAGTAGCCCTGGTCCAGCAGTCCGTTGTGGAAATAGGGCTTGCCGTTGAGCATCAGCCTGGGAATGCAGTTTTCATCCTTTTCCACACCAACGCTGCGCATGGCGAAGTAGCTCTCCACCCGGTCCTCCTCCATGGTGAGGGTGAAGGGGTAGAGCACCGGATTCTCCGGGCTCCAGAGCTCCAGTCCCGCCGTGGGCACCCGGACGGTCTTGCCGCCGGGGAAGGCGTACTTTTTGCCCTCCAGCTCCATGACGCACCGGCCGCTGCCGTAGACCACCAGCTCCAGGGCGTTCACCTCGGGCTTCGGCGTGAGCTTGAGACCCCGGATATAGTTGCGGGGCACGCTCTCGATCCAGACCGTCTGCCAGATACCGCTCTGGCCGGGGTACCAGATGCCCCCGTGCTCCAGACGCTGCTTGCCCCGGGCCAGATCGTTGCGCTCGGTCTGGTCGCGGACGCAGACCAGCAGCTGGTTCTTGGCGCGCAGCACGTCTGTGAGCTCTACGGTAAAGGGCGTGTAGCCGCCGGTGTGGCTGCCCACCTCCACGCCGTTGCACCAGACCGTGGCGATCTGGTCCACCGCGCCGAAGTGCAGCAGCACCCGGCCCCGGTTGAAGTCCTCGGGCAGCTCGAAGCTGCGGATGTACCACAGCCAGTCGTCGGGCCCGATGCGCCGCTCCACGCCGGAGAGCTCGCACTCCGGGGAGTAGGGGACGATGATGGTCCCGTCTGCCCGGTCGGGTCTGCGGGGGGACTTCGTCACGGCGTACTGCCAGGGACCGTTGAGATTCAGAAAACTGTCGCGCCGGAGCTGCGGGCGCGGATATTCCGGCAGCGGCGAAGCACGGTCAAAGTGCTCGCCCCATGGGGTCAGCATAGAAATGGCTCCTTTCTATGGAAGGGTCAAATGTGAATCTATTGGCGAGTGTGGAGTGTGAAGAGTGGAGTGTGGAGTTTAAATGGATCGCCTGCGGCGATGA
>CAMHRJ010000262.1 GCA_946187475.1 uncultured Clostridia bacterium
TCCTGGCCCTGGGGGTCAACGATGTGGCGTATTACACAAAGAAAACGGAGCAGACAATCTCCTTTGACGCTTATACGGCGGCCATTCAGGACCTGACCAAAACCTTGAATGATCGCGGCGTCCGCGTCGTCATGCAGACGCTCACGCCGCGGGAGGGCTTTGTCAAAAAAGGCTATACGCCGGAGATGGAAGCCCTGCGCGTGAAGATCAACGAATGGATCCGGGACTGCGGGCAGTTCGATTACGTGTTTGACGCGGATTTGCTGCTGCGGGACGAGAAGGACCCGTCCCGGGTGGATGAGCGATACCACCAGGGAGACCACCTGCATCCCAACACCATGGGCGGCGAGCGGATGGCAGCGGCCTATGATCTGGCAGCGCTTACCGGTGAGGAGGCGTAAATGGGAAAGAAGTATTTTACGCTCAGCTTTGACGACGGTCTCGAGCAGGACAAGCGGATCATCGCCCTGATGAAGCAATACGGATTGAAGGGGACCTTCAATCTCAACTCCGGCCTGTTCGGGCAGCGCGGCGAGGTGATGGGGCTCGGCAGCTTCTCCTTTCGGGATTGCGAAGAGGGCGTAAGGCATCGCTGGCCCTTCTCCTATGTGCCGCATAACCGCATCCCGGAGGACGAGATCCTGCAGGTCTACGAAGGCATGGAGATCGCCAGCCACGGCTTTCGCCATGAACCGCTGAAAAAGCTCGATGAACAGGGGCTGCGGGATTCTGTCGGCAGAGACAAGGAGAATCTGGAGCGCCTGACCGGAGCCCCCATCGTCGGCCATGCCTACGCCCAGGGCTCTGTTTCGCCGGCTGCGGAGGCCTTTTTGAAAGAGCAGGGCTACCTCTATGCCAGAGCGGTCTATCCCTCCGGCAGCTTTGAATTCCCGGCCGATCCCCTGAACTTTCGCCCCTCCTCCTCCGTGATCTTCGGCAATGCCATGACTCTGGTGGAGAGCTTCAAGCAGGCGGAGGCGGCGGGCAGGGATCTGCTGTTATATCTCTGGGGTCACGGCTATGAGATGGACTACGGGAAGGGACAGGCAAGCTGGGACGGCCTGGAGCGTCTCTTTGCCGCCATCGCCGGCCAGCCGGACATTATCTACTGCACCAACAGCGAAGCGTTCCGTCATATGTAAAGGAGGGCATACCTATGAAGAAAACCAGCTTTAACGATCACTGGACATGCAAAAAGCAGGGCGACAGCGCAGACCCCAAAGCTGTCACGCTGCCCCATGACGCCATGCTTTTTGAGAAGCGGGACAGAAAGGCCGCTACAGCCGGAGCCTGCGGGTATTTTCCCGGCGGTAAGTATGAGTACGCCAAACGTTTTTTTCTCCCGGAAGCGGAGCGCGGCCGGACGCATATTCTGGAGTTCGAGGCAGTCTATAAAAACGCGAAGGTGTATCTGAACGGAAGCCTCGCGGCGGAGCGGCCTTATGGGTACTCCAATTTCTATGTACCGCTGGATGAGTATCTTCGTTTCGGGGAAGAAAACGAGATCACCGTCATCGCGGACAACTCCGCCGTTCCCAACTCCCGCTGGTACTCCGGCAGCGGGATCTATCGCAATGTCAGCCTGTATTCCGGGCACTCCAGTCATATCCTCCCGGATGGCCTGCTGATCTCCACCCGGAACAATGACACGGTCCATGTGAAGGTCGGTGTCAGCGGAGGCGAGGAGATCCGCGTGAAAATTTGCGACGGCGATTCCGTCGCGGCCGAGTCCGCTGCGCCTGTTATAGAGGGTGCGGCGGAGGTGTCGCTCCATGTCACGGCTCCACGCCTGTGGGACGCCGAGCACCCGGAGCTCTATCGCTGCTGTGTCGAGCTGCTGGAGGACGGCGAAGCGGTGGATGAAGCGGAGGATTCTTTCGGCTTCCGAACGCTGGCCTGGAACGGGAAGGGCTTTTTCGTCAACGGAAAGGAGACCCTGCTTCGCGGCGCGTGCATCCACCACGACAACGGCATTCTGGGCGCGTGCTCCTTCGCCGCGGCGGAAGAGCGCAGAGTGCGGCTTTTGAAGGAAGCGGGCTTCAACGCAATCCGCAGCGCCCACAATCCCGCGTCCAAAGCGCTGCTGGAGGCCTGCGACCGGCTGGGCATGTACGTGATGGACGAGTTTTGCGACAACTGGCTGGTGCACAAAAACCCCTATGACTACGCCGATCAGGAATTCCGGACATGGTGGGAGCGGGATCTGACGGCTATGGTGCTGAAAAACCATAATCACCCCTGCGTGGTGATGAATTCCATTGGCAACGAGATCTCCGAGCTGGCGATCCCGGAGGGGCAGGAGATGTGCAGGAAGCTTGCCGTTCTGGCGAGAGCGCTCGATCCGGACAAGGCCGTGACGCTGGGCGTCAATCTGATGCTCTGCAGCATGACCGCCAAGGGCGGCGGGATCTACGGCGAAAAAAAGGACGGTAAGGAAAACAAAAATGGCAGCCAGACGATGGATAATCTGCCTACCAGCGCATTCTTCAACCTGCTGATGAACCATCTGGGCGGGATCATCGAAAAGTCCGCGGCCAAGCCCGCGGCCGATAAGGCCACAGAAGTTGCGTTTTCCTATCTGGACATCGGAGGCTACAACTACGCCGCCTCCCGCTATGAGATGGACGGGAAGCTGCACCCGGACCGCGTGATCGTCGGTTCTGAGACGCTGCCGAAGAACCTCTATCATAACTGGCAGCTTGTCAAGAAGCTCCCTTATGTGATCGGCGACTTCATGTGGACCGGCTGGGACTATCTCGGCGAATCCGGCATCGGCACCGTGCGGTATAAAAGCTTCAAGAAGCCGGGCGAGGACGCCCCCATCATTTCCGGCGGCTGCGGTGTCATCGACATCTGCGGCAAGCTGCGCCCGGAGGTGCAGTGGAACCGCCTGGTCTGGGGCTTGAGCAACAAGCCCGGGATCGGCGTGGAGCCCCTGACCCACGCGGGAGAGACCGGGTCTGTCTCCATGTGGCGCGATACGGACGCCGTGGCAAGCTGGTCCTGGAAGGGCTGTGAGGGGAAAAAGACCAAGGTCACGGTCTATGCCTCGGGCGCTGAGGCCGAGCTGATCGTCAACGGCAAGACCTATGGCAGAAAGAAAACCAAAGAATACAAGGCTGTCTTCCCGAAGGTGATCTACCAGCCGGG
>CAMHRJ010000263.1 GCA_946187475.1 uncultured Clostridia bacterium
TTATTGGTTATCTGCCATTCTTGATATGGCGTTTCAATGCTTATTCCGCTTTGGCTTCGCCGTGCTTGACGGCCAGGTCCGCGTTCATCTGCGGACGGATGCTGTCCACCTTGTACATCAGGCTCAGAACGAGCATGACGCAGAAGAGGATCAGGGGCATGTAGTTGTACAGGAACACGATCGCGTTGTTGGCAGAGGCGGTCTGCACCTCGGCCAGTCCGTCATAACCCGCAAGCCCCATGACAAGACCCGTGAGACCCGAGGCAATGCCCGCGCCGACCTTGGAGGCGAAGTTGGCGATGGAGGCAACCAGCCCCTCCACACGCACGCCGGTCTTCCATTCGCCGTAATCCATGCAGTCAATGAGATAGGTGTTGATCATCAGGGAGATGGGCATGGTGCCGAGGCCGAAGAGGATGCCGCCGATGATGAGCGTGACAAGATTGGTGCCGCCGAGGCTGCGGATGGCGATGCCCGCGATACCGATCCCGCTGCAGACCTGCAGCAGCTTTGTCGTGCCGAACTTCTTGGCGAGCGCCGGGAACACGATCAGGGCGGGAACCACGATCAGCGTCGTGATGGCGACGGTGCCCTGCGTGCTCACGTCACCGTAGACATACTTGAAGTAATAGGTCGTGGCGCTCTGCATGTTGTTCACAATAAAGGTGATGAGCATCAGGCCGACGATGATAAAGAGATACTTGTTCTTCGAGATGGCGGACAGCGATTCCTTCATGGTGAGGTCGTTGGTGGTGCGCTTGCCGTCCTCGTTCGGTTCGTCCTTCACGATCTCCTTGCAGAAGATAAAGCGCAGGATGCCGAGGACCGCCATCACGACGCCGAGAGAGATGACCATGCTGCTCCAGCCGGCCAGGGTCTTGCCGCCTGCGGCCAGGAAGCTGGGGAACACGATGTTGAACGCGATAGAGCAGATCATGACGATGGCGCCGTTGATGGAGATGGCTTTGATCTGGTTTTGCTCAGTGGTAAAGGCGCGGGCCAGATACACCGAGTCGATGCCGCCGAGAGCCGTAGCGCAGATGGCGTTGATCATAATGTACATGAAGCCGATCCAGACATACTGCACAGCGGCGCTCGCGTGCTGCGGAGTGTTGAAGAGCAGGATCGTAAAGAGCCACTCTAAGATGATGAAGACCTCGTAGGGGCGCGCTTTGCCCCAGCGGGTGTGAGTCTTATCCAGAATGTAGCCGAAGCCCAGATCCGTGAAGGCGTCGACGATTCGGGACGCCAGCAGGATGCCGCCGATGATGGCGGGATTCAGGCCGAGAAGGTCTGTGCTGTAAAAGGTGACGTAGACGACCAGTACCACGTTGATGGCCGCCGCAATGCCGCGGGTGGACCAGACCGCGCCGTACCAGATCGGCATGCGCTGTCTCGCGCCAAACGGAACGCCCTTTTCATTGAGCCGTTCTTTTTTTGCCATAGTGTTTTTCCTCCCTGTTTCAATATTTGTTAAAACGTTTTTGTTTTGCTGATTTTACTATAGCAAAAGAACGAAAAAAGCGTTATAATTAATCTGCCTATTTCATCTTTTATCTGCTCTAAATGTTTTTTTCGCTTTAGTACACAAAAAGGTAGCCTCGAAACTATGAATCTTCACCAAAAACTTGCGTTCTTTTATGAGCTGATCGGCTGCGGCCACGCACTATACCACACGGTTTTCGATCCGTCTTTACAGCTTAAGGACACCAACTGCCCATTCTCGCAGCATATCCCGGCATTGCTTAATTTGAATGAGGACGCCCCATTCTTTTTTTCCTCTTTGGCAGACGAACAGCTCCCCGTGGTAATCACCGGCTGCTCCGACCTTCTGTGGATCCTGGATTTTGAAAAGGAGGAGGGTGAACTCCTCGCATTTCATCTGATCGGTCCGGTTTTCCTCGAAGATATCTCCGTGCCTCGGCTGGAGGCGGCGATCTCCGCGCTTGGGATTTCCGGCGGCGAAAAGCGTGAGCTGGTCGGTCAGCTCTCCGCGCTGCCCATGTTTCCCATCAACCGTTGGATGGACTACGGCCTCATGCTCCACTACAGCCTCTGTGGCCAGCATTTGGACTCCGGCAGCTTCCATTTTGTGGATCGCAAGACCGTCTCTCCCGAAACGCAGGAAAAGCAGCAGCCAATCTCCTCCCATGGCACCTGGGCCATGGAGCAGGAGCTTCTGCGGCTGATCGAAGAGGGAAATCTGGACTATCGCAAACGTGTCGGCCGACTCGTAGGGCGCGGGCAGATGGTACCGCTCGGCGGCGGAGATACTCTGCGGCACGTCAAGAACACCGTCATCATTTTTACCTCTCTCTGTGCCCGGGCGGCGATCCGCGGAGGGCTCTCGCCGGAGCTCGCCTACACGCTCAGCGATCGTTACATCAACAGTGTAGAGAGTGCCGGGAGCTTTGAGGAAGTGGTAAGCATCAACAGCAGGATGCAGGATGACTTTGTGCAGCGGGTTCATGATTGCCGCTATGCAGGGGTTTCGCCCCTGTTTCAAAAGCTGTTCCAATATTTGGACACGCACCTGGAGAATACGCCGAGCATGCCGGACATTGCGGAAGAAATGGGTTACTCGGTTTCCTATTTGGCCAGAGAGTTCAAAAAGCAGACCGGACAGACGATGCAGCAGTATCTGCGCTCGCGCCGGATCGAGCTTGCCAAGCTCGCGCTTCTCAGCAGCAACGACTCGATCCAGAATATCTGCCACCGCCTTGGCTTCAGCTCCCAGAGCTATTTTACGGCGGAGTTCCGGAAGGCCGTCGGCATGACTCCCACTGAGTATCGGCAGAGAAACGGGATCGAAGGATAGGGTGAGGGGACTTGAACACCTGCCGCCTGTGAGCACCCCTTTTCGGCGCTTTTTGTCCCGCCTCACTTGCTGGGCGCCAGCCCAGCGGCGTTCGTTGGGCGCAAAAATCACTCGAAAATTGCCGGCTCACAGGTGCTTCGCAGTTTTCACGGAGCAGAACTGGGCTGAGGCAAGGCGCAGACCGCAGGGAATACTTTCGTATTTTCAAGGGCTGGAACGAAGCATCAGCCCGAATCTGCCCGCGCAAACCGGCATGGGTTCGAATCCCGTCAGCCTAGGCAAAGCCCCGCCAAAAACGGATTTTGAATTGTTTTTCGCGTTCCG
>CAMHRJ010000264.1 GCA_946187475.1 uncultured Clostridia bacterium
GATCCTGAGCCTACGCCGCAGTCCCGGCAAAAGGAAAATCCCGGTCAAAAGACCGGGATTTTCTGTGTTTATTTTTCGATCAGCTGCCCAGATAGGCGGCGCTGAGGGTGTCGTCCGCCAGCAGCTCGGCACCGGTGCCGTAGCGCACCACCTCGCCGGTCTGCATGATGTAGGCGTGGTCGGAGATCTGCAGGGCCTTGTTGGCGTTCTGCTCAATGAGCAGGATGGAGATTCCCTCCTGGTTGAGTTCCTTGATGACCTCGAACATCTGCGACACGATCACGGGGGCAAGGCCCAGGGACGGCTCGTCGAACATCATGAGCTTGGGGCGGGCCATGATGCCGCGGGCGATGGCCAGCATCTGCTGCTCGCCGCCGGAGAGCAGGCCGCCGTACTGGCGCTCGCGCTCCTTCAGGCGGGGGAACATCGCATACACGCGCTCAAAGTCCTTCTTCACGCCGTCGGGGTCCTTGCGGTTGCCGGCGCCGACGCGAAGGTTCTCTTCCACGGTGAGCTTGGCAAAGATCTGCCGGGCTTCCGGGACCTGAACCAAGCCTGCTTCCACGATCTCATAGGGCTTGTTGGAGATGGGCTTGCCGTCAAACTCGATGGTGCCGTCGGTGCGCTTCATGACCGCCGAGATGCACTTGAGCAGGGTGGACTTGCCGGCGCCGTTGGCGCCCAGGACGGAGACGATCTCGCCCTCTTCCACTTCCAGGGAGACGCCGCGGAGGGCATGAATGCCGCCATATGCCGCCTTCAGATTTTCAATCTTTAACAGTGTGGCCATTATTCATTCCCTCCCAAGTAGGCGCGGATGACATCCGGATTGTTCTTGACCTCGGTCGGGGTGCCGACGGCGAGGGTCTTTCCGAAGTTCAGCACCGTGCAGTAGTCGCAGAGATTGGAGACAACGTCCATGTGATGCTCGATCATCAGGATGGTGATCTTGAAGTGGTCGCGGATCTGGCGCACGAAATCCACCAGCTCCAGGGATTCGTCCGCGTTCATGCCGGCCGCCGGCTCGTCCAGCAGCAGGAGCTTCGGATCCAGCGCCATGGCGCGGGCGATCTCCAGCTTGCGCTGATGGCCGTAGGGCAGGGAATTGGCCCGCTCATTGGCCTTGTCCTGAAGACCCACGATCTCCAGCAGGTTCATGGCCTTGTCGTTGAGCATCTTTTCCCGCTTTTTGAACTTTTCGCTGTGGAAGATGGCCTGGGGCAGGTTGTAGGTCGCGTCCATGCCGCTGGCGATGACCACGTTTTCCAGCACCGAGAGGTTGGAGAACAGGCGGATGTTCTGGAAGGTGCGGCCGATGCCCAGCTGGGCCACCCGGTGCGGGGAAGAGCCGGTGATGTCTTCGCCCATGAAGATGATCTTGCCGGAATCGGGGGCGTAGATGCCGGTGATGTTGTTGAAGATGGTGGTCTTGCCGGCGCCGTTCGGTCCGATGAGGCCGTGGATCTGGCCCTGCTCGATCTTGACGGAGAAGTTGTCGATGGCGTGCACGCCGCCGAAGTGCTTTTCCACATGCTGCATCTCCAGCACGGGATTCTTGCTCTCCAGAGCGTGGACCTTGGCTTCCAGATAATCGATCTTGCCTTCCAGCTCTGAGATCTTTTCCTCCATCGAGAGATTGTGAATCACATCACTCATTTATGCCGCCTCCTTTCCGGTTTTTGCCTTGCCGCCCTTCAGGCGGTTGATCAGGCGCTTGAGAGAGAATTCCTTATAACCGTAGAGGCCGTTCGGACGGAACATGATGATGAGGACCACCGCAAAGCCGTAGATGAGCATACGATAGTTGGACAGAGAACGGAACACCTCCGGCAGCAGCGTGACCAGCAGCGCGCCCAGTACCGAGCCGGTGAGCGAGCCGAGACCGCCGATGACCGTGGTGGTGATGAGCTCAATGCTCTTGTTCAGCGCGAAGTTGGTCGGCACGACATACATCATATAGCCCGCATACAGGGCACCGGCCCAGCCGGCGTAAACCGCCGAGAAGGTGAAGCTCAGTCTCTTATACCGGAAGGCGTTGATGCCCACCGCCTCGGCCGCCACTTCGTTTTCACGGATGGAGGTGAGGTTGCGGCCGTACTTGGAGTGGATAAAGCGCCAGGCGATGAAGAAGGCCAGGATGGCGCAGATGACGCTGAAAAGCATGCTGGAGTAGCTGGGGATGCCGGGGAAGCCCGCCGAGCCGCCGGAGAACTTCTTGAAGTAGTTCAGCAGGACGCGGACGCACTCACCGAAGCCCAGGCAGGTGATCAGGAAGTAGTCGCCCTTGAGCTTGAGGGTCAGGGAGCCCAGCAGGAAGGCCACAAAGCCCGCCAGCGCCGCGCCGATGACCATGGCGATCAGGAAGTTAAAGTTGTGCCGGACGATCAGGATGGCCGCGCAGTAGGCGCCGATGGCCATAAAGCCGGCGTTGCCGAAGGAGAAAAGACGGGTAAAGCCCGTCAGGACCGCCATGCCGAGAATGGCGATGACGTTGATGCACACCAGAACGACAACACCCTGAATATAGGGATTGATGTGCAGGAAGCCGCAGACGGCGTTGTTGATGCTGTTGAAAACTTCTATCATAATTCAACGCCTCCTTTATGCCTTGTCCTGGACGTCGACACCAAACAGACCGCTCGGCTTGACGAGGAGAAGCACAATCAGCAGCGCGAAGGAGAAGAAGTCACGCAGGCTTGAGCTGATGTAGCCGGAGACAAAGGTCTCCAGAACACCGAGCAGAAGGGAGCCCACGATGGCACCGGGGACACTTCCGAGGCCGCCGACGACCGAGGCGACGAAGGCCTTGAGGCCGATGTTGCCCATGGTCGGGAAGACGTTGTACTTCATGCCGTAGAGGATGCCGGCAACACCGGCCAGGGATCCTGCCAGCAGGAAGACAGATGCAATGGAGCGGTCGACACGGACGCCGAGCACGCGTGCCGCATTGGCGTTACAGGCGATGTCGCGTACATTCAGGCCGAACTTGGTCTTGTTGATGAGGTAGATCAGGAAGACCAGAATGACCGCCGTCAGAACCAGACTGATCAGGTCCAGCACGCCGAGATAGGCACCGGCGATCTCGATGGTCGAAACCGGGAGCTTGAACTTGAAGGAGCGGTACTGACCGGTAAAGACC
>CAMHRJ010000265.1 GCA_946187475.1 uncultured Clostridia bacterium
GGATTGAATCCGAACGTTCTCCACCGTCAGCGGAAGCTGCTTTTCGTAGCAGAAGATGGTTTTGTGCTCCGCGCCGTGATAGGCGAACATGCGGGCCACATCCTCCATCTTCGTCACGCCCCAGAGATAGAGCAGGAAGATGATGATGCGGAATACGCCCTCCGCGAGACTCAGCGTGAAACTGGTCATGCCGGGAAGAATACGCAGACAGAGCTTACCCAGCAGGGTTGGCAGCAGGACGAACAGTCCCACAGAAAGGAGGATGCCCAATACGACCGCCACGCCGATCACAATGTCTTTGGCCTTTTCCTCGGGGAAATGGGCCTCGATCCACTGGTCCAGCTTGTCCGGCTCACCCTGCTCCTCGATGGGCAGGAGATCGGCGCTGTAGGTCAGCGCCTGCATACCCTTGACCATGGAGTCGATGAAGGTGACGACGCCGCGAATCAGCGGCCAGCCGAGAATGGGGTGCTTGTCCTTGACAAAGTGCAGCTCCTCGACCTTTTCCACCAGTCCGTCCGGCGTGCGGCAGACGATGGCCTGCTTTACCGGGCCGCGCATGAGGATGCCCTCCAGCAGGGCCTGACCGCCGATGCTGGTACGGAAGCAAACCTTCTGGTCGTTGTTTTGTGGTGTTTTGCTCATTCCATGACCTCAGTGTGATGTGCTTTTGCGCCATTGGGACTCTCCGGCGCGAAGGGAAGGGTAACGGCGACGGCGGTTCCTCCGCCGGGGGCGTTCAGAACCGTCAGCATACCGCCGGAGCGTGTGATGATCTCGTCACAGACCGCCAGACCAATGCCGCTCCCGCGCTCTTTGGAGATGCGGCCCTTGAAGAATTTTTCCTTAACGTGCGGAAGCTCGTCCTCGGGAATGCCGGGACCGTAATCCCGGAAAATCACCGTGGCGGCGTTCTGGTCTGCCGTGAGGGTGACTTCAATGATGCCGCTGTCCGGGCCGTTGCGGCCATATTTCGCGGCGTTATCCAGAATATTCAGAAATACCTGCCGCAGACGCAGCGGGTCACCGGGAAGCAGAGGAATCTCCTCCTCCAGCGGCGTGAAGCGCAAATCGATCTTGCCGCGCTGGAGAAACTCACGGTAGGTGAAGATGGTGTCCTCCAGCTCGCTTTCAATATCCAGCAGCTCGATGTTCAGCTTGAACCGGCCATCCTGAATCCGGGTGAACTCCAGAAGCTCTTCCACCAAGCTGGTAAGACGGGCCGCCTCCTGCTTGATGGTCTGCAGGCCCACACGGGATTCGTGCTTGATATCCAGATCGAACATCAGGGTATCGCTCCAGCCGGTGATGGCTGTCAGGGGCGTGCGCAGCTCGTGAGAAATGGAGGAGATGAACTCCGACTGCATTTTTTCGGAATGGTTGATTTCTCTGGAAACTGCGTTGATGACCTCGGTCAGCTCCTGGAAGGGCTTTTCCTCCGTAGGAGGCAGTTCAGTGCCATAGCTTCCGTCGGCGATCAGACGGGCAGATTCCGTCATGTGGCGCAGGGGCACCAGCACATGCACGTCATACCAGAGCCAGCCGAGATATCCGGCCGCCAGAGCCAAAACCACGCTTGCTGCAATGGCAATCCAGAGCTTTACTGCAAAGAGCGCAAAGCCAATCCAAAAGGCTGCCAGGACCAGCCCAGCAACGATCAGCGCCAGGATCAGCGCAGGATTCTGAATCAGCCGCTCCCAAAGGCTGAGAGACTCGTTTTGCGAATCCATGTCGATCAGTAGCCCCACTTATAGCCGAAGCCCCAAACGGTGGTGATGTACTCCGGTTCCGTGGGCTGATCTTCGATCTTGATGCGCAGACGGCGAATGTTCACGTCCACGATCTTGACCTCGCCCTTGTAATCCTCGCCCCAGACGGCGCTGAGAATCTCCTCGCGGGAGAGGGCACGGCCAGGATTGTTCATGAAGAGCTTCATGATCGCAAACTCGGTCTGGGTCAGACGGATGTGCTCGCCGTTTTTATCCAGCGTACGGGAGTGCAGGTGCAGCAGGAACGGGCCGCTGGAAATAGCGTCCTCACCGTTGTCACCGCCGCCGATGCGCCGATAGAGCGCGTCCACGCGGGCCAGCAGCTCCGCAGGGGAGAAGGGCTTGGTCACATAGTCGTCGGCGCCGGTCATGAGGCCGGTGATCTTATCCATCTCCTGACTCTTTGCTGTGAGCATGATGATACCCATCTTGGAGCCGGTGGCGCGAATACGGCGGCAGACCTCAAAGCCGTCGATGTCCGGCAGCATCACGTCCAGCAGCGCAACCAGAATATCAGGGTGCTGCTGAATGCAGCGCAGGGCCTCCTCGCCGGTCCCGGCCTCAATGGGCTCATATCCGCTGCGGCGCAGATTGATGACCACGAAACTGCGGATGCTGGATTCGTCTTCAAGCACCAGGATCTTTTTCATATCATTCTTTCCTTTCGGTGAATTTTACAAACATTAACAGAATTCAGGGCCTTTTTTCCCAAAATCCTACGGAATAATTAAGTATACCACACTTTTTTCAAGAATGGTAGCCAAATAATTAAATTTATGCTATATTAATAAAAGAAATCTACGAATTTGGAAAGGAGCGGTGAAACATGAAGCTCTATTGGGCGCAGACCGATGGCTTAGACCCGGCCAGGGCCATCCATCCGGGACGCAGCCGCTCCGATGGCAGCGCCTTTGTCTGGTCGCTTTTGACCTGTGCGCTGCAGCAGGATTGGAAGATGGAGCTTCCCAAAGTGGGAACTGCTCCCGGTGGAAAACCCTTTTTCCCGGAGGTACCGGAGCTTCACATCTCACTGAGTCACACCCGCGGCGTCGTTCTTGCAGCCATCTCCCGGCATCCCGTCGGCGCAGACGTGGAGTTTCACCGGGAATTCCGGGAAAGCACCGCCCGGCGGCTCATGGAGACGCCCCACGGAGACCTGAAGCTGTTCGAGCTCTGGACTCTGCGGGAGAGCTGGTATAAACTCACCGGGCGAGGCGATCTGCGCACCATTCCATTTTCCCGCACCAACGGCATCATCACACTTCCAGAGCCGATGGAAAACATCTACTGTCAGCTCTACGGCGAGATTCCAAACTGCACTGCGGCGGTATGCTGCGAGCAGGAGCTTCCGCCGGAATCCCTCATCC
>CAMHRJ010000266.1 GCA_946187475.1 uncultured Clostridia bacterium
GCAGGCGATCCTTTAAACTCCACACTTCACACTCCACACTCCCAACTGATTAAAATCCGCCGTTGTTGATCATGCGGTCGTGTTCGTCTGCTAAAGCTTGGGCCGCGTTGTAGCCCATGTTCTTCTGGCGGTTGTTCATGGCTGCCAGCTCCAGGATGACGGCCAGATTTCGGCCCGGGCGGACGGGAATCGTGACTTTGGGCACGCTGACGCCCAGAATCTCCTGGGTGTCGGAGCTGAGGCCCAGACGGTCGTAGGGTCTGCCCTCCTCCCAGGGCTCCATGTGCACCACGAGATCGATGCGGCTGTCCGGTTTCACGGCGCCCACGCCGTAGATCTGCCGGGCGTTGATGACGCCGATGCCGCGCAGCTCCATGTAATAGCGGATCATCTCCGGTGCGGAGCCGATCAAGGTCTGGCGGTCGGTGCGGCGGATCTCCACCGCGTCGTCTGCCACCAGTCGGTGGCCGCGCTTGATGAGCTCCAGGGCCGTCTCGCTCTTGCCCACGCCGGAGTCGCCGGTGATGAGCACGCCCTCGCCGAAGACCTCCACCAGCACGCCGTGGCGGGTAATGCGCGGAGCCAGGTGGGCCGACAGGGACGCGATCAGACGGCTCATCAGCGTGGAGGTGTCCTCCCGGGCGAGAAAGACATTGCGGTCATATTTCTCTGCCATCTCCATGCACTCCGGGAAGGGGTCCATATCGTGACAGATCACGAGGCCGGCGATGGGATGCTTCATGAACGCCTCAAACTGGGCGCGGCGATCCTCCGAGGAAAACCGCTCCATGTAGGTGGTTTCCACGCGGCCGATGATCTGCAGCCGGCGGGGATCAAAATAGTCATAGTAGCCTGCCAGCTGGAGGCCGGGGCGGTTCACGTCCGCCGTATAGATCTGCGCCTCTTCATAGTCCGAGCTGGTGTGCAGCAGCAGGAAGCCCTGCTCCTCCGCGACGGTCCGAAGAGAGACGGAATAAGATTGCGCCATGGTCTTTCTCCTTTCAAAGATACTAACATCTCAAAGTATATTTTAACGAAAACCGGGGCGTTTGGCAATGGTTTTTCCGCGTTATAAATAAATTTCGAAAAATGCTTGCATTTCCGGCATTGTTCTGTTATTATATATAAGCTGTTTTGCAAACATATGAGAAGGAGGTGCTTCAGCACCATGGCAAAGTGTCAGTTTTGCGACAAGGGCGTTTCCTTCGGTATTCAGGTGAGCCACTCCCACCGTCGTTCCAACCGTACCTGGAAGCCCAACGTGAAGCGCGTCAAGGCCATCGTGGACGGCAGCCCCAAGCACGTCTACGCCTGCACCCGCTGCCTGCGCAGCGGCAAGGTCACCCGCGCAGTGTGATTGCTTTTTGCATCGACGATCAAGCCCCGCCGAAAGGCGGGGCTTTTTCGCGTCTTCAGCCAAAATCCCTTCGAGAGTTTGGCTGAAGTGTTTTGCGCGCCGAAGCAAAGCTCCGGCGGCAAAATGATTCAAATTCATTTCGCGTCTGCGGACGAGAAATCGGTGCTGCTTTACAGCTCGATGCCCTCCTGGCGGATGGACTTGATGCCCAGGAAGGAGTGGAGCGTGAAGTGGACGGTCTCGGCATAGCGGAGCCGGTAAGGCGGCAGCAGGATCGCGGCGAAGTCCGCCTGGCGCTCCACATAGCGCTTTTTCAGAAACTCCGCGGCCTTCTTGTCCGGAATCACATGGGCGTAGAGCTCCGTGATCTCAATGTCCGAGTGGTCGCTGCTGACCACCTCCACCACGATATACCTTTTGTTTTTGTGAAGCAGATATTCCTTCAGCTCCGGCGATGCGGTAAAATCCATGAGATCACCTCTGGACAGATTTTACCATGTTCGCCGGAGTCCGTCAATTTGAAACTTCCCGAACTCCGCCAGCGCTGTGAGAATGTACCGCCCATGTTCCCGCCGGAACCGGGCATACTGTATAGAGCGCGAAGTGGGGCGCTTTGCGCAAAAAATTTGTGACTGGAGGGATTTTTTGCAGAAACGACGGATTTTATGCGTGTGGACGGCAAATCTGCTGGCCGCAGTCCTGCTGGCAGTGCCGGCAGCGGCGGCGGAGCTGATCCCCATGGGCCAGGCCGTGGGCATCGAGGCGGCCACAGACGGACTGCTGGTCTCCGGCTTCACGGAGGTGGAGACGGCGGAGGGCACGGTGAGCCCGGCCAAGGATGCGGGGCTGCGCGTCGGCGACGTGATCCGGATGGTGGACGGCAAAACCGTGGAGACCGCCGGCGATCTGCAGGAGGCGCTGGCCTCTGCCGGCGATCAGGCCATGGTTCGCGTGGACCGGGGCGGACTGGAGAAGCGATTCACGGTGCATTTCGCCTTCCCCGAGGGCGGCGGCGCCCAGATGGGCGTGATGCTCCGGGACGGCATCACCGGCATCGGCACCGTGACCTACTGTGACCCGGCCACCGGCGCCTATGGCGCCCTGGGTCATGGTGTGGCGGATGAGGAAAGCGGCGCACTGCTGCCCATCCGAGACGGCACCCTGACCCAGGCGGACATTTCCGGCATCAAGGCAGCCGGTGAGGGCACTGCCGGTTCCCTGCTGGGGTCCTTTTCGGAGGGCGACACCTTCGGTGATGTGGAGGAAAACACGGTGTTCGGCATTTTCGGCGCCCTGACGGAGACGCCTGCCCTTCCCTGCGCAGAGACCCTGCCGGACGCAGAGATTCAGCCCGGGCCGGCGGTGATCCGCTCCACGGTCTCCGGCGGCGAGGTGCGGGAATATGACGTGACCATCGACCGGGTCTACCGGGAAAACGGCTGCACCCGGTTTCTGCTGACAGTGACGGACGAGACCCTGCTCTCGGAGGTGGGCGGCATCGTCCAGGGCATGAGCGGCAGCCCAATTCTCCAGGACGGCAAGCTGGCCGGCGCCGTGACCCACGTCCTGCTGGAGGATTCCACCCGGGGCTACGGCGTCAGCATCGACACCATGCTGAATGCCGCATCACAGGCAGAAGAGAGCGCAGCTTAAACGAAGAAACGGGCACGCCAAAAGGCGTGCCCGTTTCTCCCCAAAGGAAGAAAAATCCGCAGGCTTCGGCTGCACCTGTCAAGGAAAAGTAGACAGTAAAAACCCCAATTACGGAAAGCCCAGTT
>CAMHRJ010000267.1 GCA_946187475.1 uncultured Clostridia bacterium
CAAAAGTGCAGAAAGGAGCGTGCAGCCATGAGATTCTATCCGCTGCTGAAGGACGCGGCCGTGGACGCCGCTGTGCTGGAGCCGGAATATACCGCCGGCGAGGACTTTACCCCGGCGAAGCTGGGCGCCGCCCATTTCTTTTTCAAATCCGGCCGCAAGGTGTATTACATTTCCTATGAGGCCATTACCCGCTGCTTCCGCCGGGTGGAGCTGGTCAACGCCCGCGTGGGCTGCTGCAACCAGGGCATCCCCATGGAGAGCGTGGTCATCTGCGGGGCAGAGGAGCGGGAGCTGGCCCAGATACGAGTTGGCAGCGAGCGCATGAGCAAGGCCCTGCTGGAGGCCCTGAGCCAGCGCTGCCCCAACGCCCAGATCGGCTATGTCCGCGCCGAGGATCAAAAAACCGCCGTGCGGTATGTGTAATCCGACGCTGTGTTAGGAAACCGCTAAAAAATATGTTAAAAAATCTGCAAAAACCTATTGCAATTGTCCAAAGAAAGGACTAAAATAGGTTCGCTAAAAGCAAGAAAAAGGAAGAAGGAGGGACTGCACATGACGCTGGAGGAGGCGCTGGACCGCCTGGTCGGTTCCTATCTGCGCTACTACGACGTCGTGCGCGAGGATGTGGATCCCTTTTCCGCCAAGGCTGAATTCCATGCCCACGGAGAGTCCTATTTGCTCATCAAAGAGGCCAAGATGTGGGAGATGGACAGCAACGAATATGTCTATTTCTTCGCGTCGGAGGAACCGGACGCCGCCGGCGTTCGGGAGCTGGTGGAGACCGCTTGGGACGAGGCTATGGCCAAGGTCCAGCCCGGCAAGAACCACCGCAATTCCGACGTGACCTTTCTGCTCCTGGCCAATACGCTGCCGCCCGAGACCCGCAAGGCCATCAGGCACACGAACCGCAGCAAGGGCTATGCCCACGGGCTGCAGGGCTGGAGCAATCTCAAGCTTGGTGCAATTGAGCTTTCCTCCGGGAAGATCGCCACAAACCGCCATGGCGCCGACCTGAAGAAGCTCCTGCGCAATATTTTTTCCGGTAAACGCTGAACCGATCGCGGCGCACAGCTTGCCGGCCTTTTCCGCCTGACGGATTTCCCCCAGACGAAAACCGCTGACAGTCTGCACACTCCGATTGATCCAACGCTTACGAAGCAGAACAGCTCCTTTTCTCAGAGCTGTTCGAGGACAAGAGAATGAAATAGGAGAGTGAGAAAAACATGACAGCAGTATGCATTATTCTGGCTGCAATTGTCCTCCTGGTCATTGGTTACATTACCTATGGCTCTTGGCTGGCAAAGCAGTGGGGCGTCGACCCGACCCGGCAGACCCCCGCACACACCATGACCGACGGCGTGGACTACGTCGCGGCAAAACCGGCGGTTCTGATGGGACACCACTTCTCGTCCATCGCGGGCGCTGGCCCCATCAACGGCCCCATCCAGGCGGCGGTCTTCGGCTGGGTTCCGGTTTTCCTGTGGTGCGTGCTCGGCGGTATCTTCGTCGGCGGCGTCCATGACTTCGGCGCCCTGTTCGCCTCCGTCCGCCATGGCGGCAAGTCCGTCGGCGAGATCATCGGCGACACCATGGGCAAGAAGGCAAAGACCCTCTTCCTCATCTTCGCGCTTCTGGTTCTGATCCTGGTCATCGCGTCCTTCGTCAACGTGGTTGCCGGCACCTTCATGTCCAATGAGGCTGCCTCCGTCATCACCACCGGCGCCAACGTCACCGGCAACGAGACCACCGCGATGATCTCCATGCTCTTCATCGTGCTGGCCATCATCTACGGTCTGCTGACCAACCGCGCCGGCCTGGGCACTGTGCCCGCCACCATCCTCGGCCTGATTGGCATTGTTGCCGTTGTGATCTTCGGCCTGAAGGTGGGTCTTGCGTTCAACCGCACCACCTGGATCGTCCTGATCGGTCTGTACATCACCATCGCTTCTCTGGTTCCCGTGTGGATCCTGCTGCAGCCTCGTGACTATCTGAGCAGCTATCTGCTCTATGCCATGATGCTCATCGCCATCTTCGGCATCATCTTCGCGGCCGTCACCAAGAACGCCACCTTCACCATCCCGGCGTTCACCGGCTGGAAGCTTGCCAACGGCAGCACCCTGTTCCCGGCCCTGTTCATCACCGTGGCCTGCGGCGCCTGCTCCGGCTTCCACAGCCTGATTGCTTCCGGTACCACTGCCAAGCAGCTGGACAACGAGGCGCACGCCAAGCCCATCGGCTACGGCGCCATGCTCATCGAGTCCGCTCTGGGCATCATCTCCCTGATCGCTGTCGGCATGGTCTTCGAGAAGTGGACCGGCGAGAACAACCCCTTCGGTTCTCCCTCCGCTGCCTTCGCCGGCGGCATTGCCACCATGTTCGGCGCTGACACCACCACCGTCTACAAGACCATCTACGCCCTGCTAACCCTGGCGGTCTCCGTCTTCGCGCTGACCAGCCTGGACTCCGGCACCCGTCTGAGCCGCTACATGTTCTCCGAGCTGTTCCTGAAGGAAGGCGAGAAGAGCTACAAGGACGCCACCGGCATCCGCAAGTTCCTGGCTTATCCGCTGGTCGGCACCCTGTTCATGGTCATCGTGGGCTGCGTCCTGGGCGGCCTGTCCCTCAGCCAGATCTGGGGTCTGTTCGGCGCTGCCAACCAGCTGCTGGCCGGCCTGGCTCTGATGGCCGTCGCCGCATGGCTCGGCAACGTGGGCAAGAACAACAAGATGTTCATCATCCCCATGATCTTCATGCTCTGCGCTACGCTCACCAGCCTGGCCATCACCATCATCGGCAAGATCAAGGGCATCGCTTCCGGCGCTCTGGCCGCTGCTGCTGCCGAGCCCGGCGGAGCTCCCATGTGGGGTCACTACTTCCAGCTGCTCTTCGCCGCTGCCATGTTCATCCTGGCCATCATCCTCGTCGTCGAGGGTATCCAGACCTTCTCCAAGCAGAGCAAGGCCAAGAGCAAGGCATAAGGCAAAACACAATCCATAAAAATTCACCGGCTTCGGCCGGTGAATTTTTTGTGCCCAACGGGACGATTATGATTTCAAATTGATATTTGTAGGGGCGATTCACGAATCGCCCGGTGTAAATCTTGCTGTGCACCAAAAGAGA
>CAMHRJ010000268.1 GCA_946187475.1 uncultured Clostridia bacterium
AACGGCCCCTACGGTGCCGCCGGCTGCGGCGAGGCCCCGCTGGATGCGCCGCACCCCGCCATCCTCAACGCCATCTACAACGCCACCGGCGCCCGCATCACCCGCATCCCGGCCCGCCCGGACAAGGTGCTGGCCGCCCTCAAGGCGCTGGAGAAGTAAGCTTTTCAACAAGCACATTCCATGCTATAATGGGGATGTGGGGTTTTCCCCACATCCCCATTCCCTCATATGCCCTTTCACCGGGAGGAATGCCGACATGAGCCAGATTCAGGAACGAGGTTCCACTCACGTCTATAAAGTCAACAAGATCTCCAAGGAAGAGATGGAGAGCATGGTGGAGCGCTGTGTATACGAGCATCCGCCCTTCTGCAGCGCGGCCTGCCCGCTCAAGCTGGACGTGCGCGCCTTCCTGGACGCGGCCGCTGCGGGCAATTTCAAGAAGGCCCTGCAGCAGTATGAGAAGATCGCGCCCTTTCCGCTGCTTCTGGCCGCGGGCTGTGACGCGCCCTGTGAGAAAAAGTGCCGCCTGGGCGAGATCGGGGACGGCGTGGCGATCCGCGCGGTAGAGGAGGCCGTCGCCCGCTATGGAGAGGCGACAAAAACTGGCGGCGTGTTCCGCACCCGAAAGAAGAAAAGCGCGGCGCTTTTCGGCTCCGGGCTCTTTGCGCTCTTCCTCGCCGGGGAATTGGAGAAAAAGGCCTATCCGCTGACGGTGTTCTGTGAGCAGCCGGATCTGGAAAGCTTCCTGCGCTGCGAGGCGGACTTCCTCGATGATGACGCTTTCCGCGCGGAGCTCAAGCGCCTGCGGGGGAAGGAGATCGGGTTCGTTTTTGACTGCCGGATCACAAGAGAACTGATTGAAGAAAAGCGCGGCTCCTTTGACGTGCTCTGCTGCTCGGAGGCCGTACACGCCGCGCTGTACCCGGAGGCCCCCTGCGCGCCGGAGCTCATGTACTGTCCGGACGCTGGCCTTGTCACCGGGCCGACGGAGGGCGTGCTGGGCGCGGCCTTCGGCGCGAAAAAAGCGGCCCTCACCGTGGACAGACTGGCCCAGAAGCTGGACCCCTCCAACACCCGCGGGACCGAGGGCGCGGTGGAAAGCCAGCTGTACACCGACCTCAGCGAGGCGAAGCGGCTTGCGCGTGTGCCCCTGGACGGCGGCTATTCCAAGGAAGCGGCCATCGAGGAGGCGGGCCGCTGCATCCGGTGTCACTGTGAGGAGTGCCTGAAAAGCTGCGCCTTCCTCAAACACTATAAAAAGCACCCCGGACTTCTGTCCAAGGAAATCTACAACAACACCCAGATCATCATGGGCGACCACCAGCTCAACAAGCCCATGAACAGCTGCTCTCTCTGCGGGCAGTGCAGCGTGGTCTGCCCCAACGGCTTTGACATGGCCCAGGTCTGTCACCGGGCGCGGCAGAACATGGTTTCCACGGATAAGATGCCCCTGGCCCCGCATGAGTTTGCGCTGCTGGACATGCTTTTTTCCAATGAGGAGGCTTTCCTCTCAAGGCCCCAGCCGGGCTTTGAGCGCTGCAAATACGTCTTCTTCCCCGGCTGTCAGGCCGTGGCCATCGCGCCCGAGACCGTGCGTGCCGCCTATGAGGACCTCTGCGCCAGACTCCCCGGAGGCGTGGCACTGATGCTGGGCTGCTGCGGCGCCATTTGCGACTGGGCAGGGCGCTATGAGATGGAGGCACAGACGCGGGAATTCATCGACCAGGAGCTGGCGCGGCTCGGCGATCCGATCGTGATCGCGGGCTGCCCGACCTGTAAAAAAGAACTTTCGACCCACGAGGGGATTTCCATAAAAGGCATTTGGGACGTTTTGCTCGAGCTCGGACTGCCGGAGGGCGCGCATGGGCTCGACCGCCCGGCGGCGCTGCACGATTCCTGCGGCGCCCGCGGCGACGAAGAGACCCAGGCTGCCATCCGCACGCTGGCGGCCCGGCTGGGCTGTGAGCTGATCGACACTCCCTATTCCGGCGACCGCTCCCCCTGCTGCGGCTACGGGGGACTTGCCGCCTATGCCAACCGCGAGGTGGCGGCGGAGATGACGGAGAAATGTCTCGAGCGCTCGGACGCGCCCTACATCAGCTACTGCATGGCCTGCCGCGACCGTTTTGCCCGAAAGGGCCGGGAATCGCGCCACCTGCTGGAGCTGTGCTACGGCACGGACGCCGGCGCGCCGCCGGATATCAGCGAAAAGCGCCGCAACCGCCTTGCGCTGAAAAGGGAACTGCTGTTGGATCTGTGGCATGAGGAGACGGCTGAGATGAAGCTGGATTTTGAACTGAATTATACCGATGAGGCCCGGCGCATGATGGACGAGCGCATGATCCTGACCGACGACGTGATCGCCGTGCTGCAGGACTTCCGTGAGACAGGCGAAGCAATCCTGGACGGGGAAGACGGCATGCTGGTCGCCCGGAAGCGGGTGGGCAACGCCACCTTCTGGGTCAAGTTTACACAGGAGAGCGAAGACAGCTTTACCGTCCACCGGGCCTATAGCCACAGAATGAACGTTGTCAAACGGGAGGGATAAGCATGGCGGCGGAGAAAAACTATTACACCATCGACCCCCAGGGCAAGCTCATGTGCGTGAAATGCGGTGTGCCGCTGGAAAAAGGCAAGGCCAAGTTCATGTACCTGGACAACGGCTTTCCCGTGGAACTGCCGGTCTGCCCGGTCTGCGGCTTTGTTTATGTACCGGAGGAGCTGGCGCTGGGCAAGGTTGCGTCCGTGGAACGGGCGCTGGAGGATAAATGAACGGCCATCCCGGCGGCAAGGAGCATACTCTCCGTATGCTGGAACTGGCTGAACTGCCCCGCGGCGCCCGCGTGCTGGATATGGGCGCGGGCGCGGGCGAAGCGCTCCGCCTGCTGCGCGCTCTCGGCTTTGACGCCGCGGGCGTTGATCTGGCACCCCATGGCGAAGGGGTAGAACAGGGGGATTTCCTGCATCTGTCCTTTCCGGACGGCAGCTTTGACGCGGTGCTCAGCCAGTGCGCCTTTTACGTCTCCGGCGACGTGCCGGGGGCGCTGCGGGAGGCCAATCGTCTCTTGAAGCGCGGGGGAAAGCTCCTGCTGTCGGA
>CAMHRJ010000269.1 GCA_946187475.1 uncultured Clostridia bacterium
GCGGGGCGGCTGCGGCGGGCTTGGCCGCGTAGCCGAGGATCAGATTGCCGATGCCTTCATAATCTCCTTCGATGCCGAGGCTTTTCAGAATCGCTTTGCCCTCCTCGGTCTCGAATTCCTCCTTGGCCCGGTGGATCCAGCAGCTGGATACGCCCAGGTCTGCCGCCGCGTTCATGAGATTTCCCATCACGAGACTGCCGTCATAAACATAGGTCGGGACCTCCTTGTTCGCCAGCACCACCAGCAGCTCCGGCGCGCCGTAGAAGGGGTCCGTGTCCATGCCCAGCACACCGGCGTTGATCTTTCTGAGCTTCTCGCGCACCTCCGGGTCCTTCACCACCAGAATGATCGGGGACTGCTTGCCCATGCCGGTGGCGGCGTAGGTGCCGGCCTCCAGAATGGCGTTCAGCTTTTCCTGCTCCACGCGGTCGGGCTTGTAGGCCCGGCAGCTGCGGCGGGCCTTCAGGGTGGTCAATGTTTCTGCCATCGTAAATTCCTCCTAAAAGTTTTATCGTGTCAAAATCGAGCCTTCGCCGCCGGCGCGGACCGGGAACTCGTCCAGGTGTCCGTCGAGCTTTTGGCGCATGTCCTGCACGGCGGCGATCATGTCCGCCTGGTGCATCGGCAGTCTGCCCTGCATGGGCACCAGGTTGGATGGGTGCGAGCCGAAGTAGTAAGTATCCTTCAGCTCCAGCAGCCGGAGCAGGTGCTCCTGCTCGTCCAGCAGCTGGCCGCAGGTGCATTCCTGGAAAACGCCGTTCTTCATATCCTGATACAGCCTGCATCCCGGCGCTGCGTGCAGCGAACCGATGAACAGCAGATGGGGCTGCACGGCGTTGATGAGCTGCGCCGTTGCCTCGGCGTTTTCCTTCCAGAGCTCCGCGCCGCCGCAGCCGAGGATGGTGTTGAAGCTGTAGTCATAGCCGGCCTCGGTGAGCCGCAGAAGCTGCACCCGGGCTTCCTCGGCGGTGTGACCCTTGTTCATGTACTGCAGCGCCGCGTCCAGACCGCTTTCCACGCCCACGTCCAGACCGTTGATGCCCAGGGCCCGGAGACGACGGAGCTCTTCGTCGGTCTTGTGCTTGATGTTCTGAATGGAGGCGTACATGGCGATGGTCTCCACCTTCGGGAGATACCGGTGGATGGCCTCGGCGATCTCCGTCAGCCGATCTGCCGAGAGGACAAAGGCGTCGCCGTGCTCCAGAAAGACCCGGCGGACGTTGGGGACCTGCTGGGCGGCCTCCTCCAAATCCGCCTCGATCTGCTCCATGGGGCAGACCGTGAACTGCACATCCGGGTACATGTAGCAGAAGGTGCACTGGTTGTGGCTGCAGCCCAGGGTCACCTGCAGCAGCAGGGAATTGGCCTCGTAGGGCGGTCTGTAAACGGTTCCGGTGAGATTCATGTGAGGTCACTGCCTTTCATTTGCGCGATGTATTCGTTGCCCCAGGTCTCCATGGCGGCGATGACCGGGTGGAACTTTGCTCCGATCTCGGTGAGGGAGTATTCGACCTTCGGCGGGATGGACTCGTACTGCACCCGCTTCACCAGCCCCCGTTCCTCCAGTGCCTTCAGCTGCACGGACAGGGTGGCGTGGGTCATCTTCGGCATCTTCCGCAGCAGCTCGTTGAACCGCGTGGGGCCCTCCTCCAGATAGAGCAATATCAGCACCGCCCATTTGCCGGAGATCAGACTCTGGGCCGTGGCATAGGGGCAGAGGCCGAAGCGTTCTTCCAGGGTGGTTTGTGTTTCCATTTCAAATCGCCTCCGGTCATATTTTTGAACTGGTTTGATTATATGACCGATTGAACCCGCGGTCAAGTACGATTTTTCAGGATACTCGGTATCGGAGAGGATACCTGCCCGAAAAAGAAAACGCACACCCGTGTGGGTGCGCGTTTTGTCCGGTTCTCAGAAGCGGGTTACCGCAGCTTTTGGATGGCCCGTTCGACCGCCTCACACTGCTCGCCGCTGACGATGCCCCAGTCCTCGCGCAGCAGCCGCAGGATCTCCCGGTAAGCCTCGATGGCGCCGGACGGATCGCCGCGGATCTCACAGATGTGCGCGATGCTGGTCGCACCGTCAATGAATTTCGGGGAGGGCTGCAGCTCCTGCGCTCTGCGGTACCACGCGATGGCCCGGTCGTACTCCTGCCGCTGTGTGTAGATATCGCCAAGGATCAGCCCAAGGCACCAGTCCGGCTCCATGGTCTCCAGCTCGTCCAGCGCCGCATCGGCCGCGCCGCGCTCTCCTGCCGCGAGGGCGATGAGATAGCGGTAATAGGGTGTGCGGAACGTGCGGTCCGTTTGGGCGAACTTCTCCAGCCACTGCCGTGCCTCGGCCAGACGCCGGTCGTCGATCAAATTATCCAGCAGCCAGAGGTGCGCGGCGCGATTGGCCGGATTGCGGCGGCAATAGTCGCTGAACCACTCGATCAGCGCGTGGTGGTTGCGCACGTTCCAGTCGGGCATGTAGCTGCCCCAGGCGTTGGCCAGCTCGCTGACGGCCTCGGAGTCGCCGCCGGTCTTCTCCACGGCCTGCTTGCCGTGCTCCACCGCCAGCAGGCGATATTGCTCGGCCTGATGGTTATACAGCACAGCCAGCAAAAGCTCTGCCCGGCCCTCCTGGGCCGGATTTTCTGCAAAGACATGGAGCTGCTGCTCCAGCTGCCGCTGCTCGGCCTCGCTGAACAGACCCCGGGAGTAGATGCGGTTTTCGATGCGCTCCATCTGCTGCTCCGGGCTCATGGTGAAAAGCTGGTCAATGGTGACGCCGAAGAACACGGCGATCTCCGGCAGCAGCTGCACATCCGGGATGCTGTTGCCGCACTCCCATTTGCTGATGGTCTGGGCTGTGACGTTCAATGCCGCAGCCAGCGCCTCCTGGGTCAGACCGCTATCGTTCCGCAGGCGGCGGATCTCTTTTCCCATATCCATGATGGCGTCCTCCTTTCGATTACAGCCTCATCATAGCAGAGAAGACGCGGAAATTCCAGCGATTGTCACGGGAGCCGACTCGCACGGCAGTTGTATGGCTGCCCATGCAGAGCCTTTGGCGGCACAAACGCAATCGAAGGAGGCAGTTTCTGCCTCCTT
>CAMHRJ010000270.1 GCA_946187475.1 uncultured Clostridia bacterium
GCAAGGGCGAGGGCCAGTGCGTCCAGAAGGACGACATGGGGCAGGTCATTGACGCCTACAAGTGGGCGGACATGGTCGTCTTTGCGTCTCCCATCTACTATTCTGCCATGACGGCCCAACTGCACGCCGCAATCCAGCGTGTGTACTGCATTGGAAAGCCGGCAGCGAGCAAGGCCGTTCTGCTTCTGAGCACCGCGTCCGGCCAGACCGACGCGGCGGAAGCCTACTTCAAGCAGATCACTGCTTTTATGGGCATGGAAAACTGCGGCGTCTGCAAGGTCGTTGGCGAGGATAATAAAAAGGCCGAAAAGATGGCAGAGATCAAGGCCTGGGCCGCCACGATCAAATAAGGAGGATGGTAGAAATGGAAGAGAAAACCATGATCCTCGAAGCAATGAAAAAGGCGGGCGAGCCTCTGAACGCGGGAAAGATCGCGGAACTGACCGGCCTGGACCGCAAGGTCGTGGATAAGGCCATGGCCGCGATGAAAAAGGATGGCAGCATCGTCTCCCCTATCCGTTGCAAGTGGGAGCCGGCGGAAAAGTAAATAAGCTAAAACGTAAGAACAGAAGGAGGCTGACGCTGCGAAAATGCGCGCCGGTCTCTTTCTAAAATCATTTGATCATTTCCTGCGTCACATGACGCGATGAGGGGCTTAAGATGAACACACAGGTTTGGTTGGGAATTCTTTTGCCGTTTCTGGGCACCAGCCTTGGCGCGGCGATGGTGTTTGTGCTGAGAGACAGGATCTCCGACGACGTGCAGCGTGCGCTGACGGGGTTCGCAGCGGGCGTAATGGTGGCGGCGTCCTTCTGGAGTCTGCTGCAGCCCGCCTTGGACGGGGCGGAGAACATGGGCAGGCTGTCCTTTCTTCCCGCCGCCATCGGCTTCCTTCTGGGCATCGGCTTTTTGCTGCTGCTGGATGTGATCACACCCCACATGCACATGGATGAGCAGACGGAGGGCCCAAAGAGCAGCCTCAAGCGCACGACGAAGCTGATCCTGGCCGTGACGCTGCACAACATCCCGGAGGGCATGGCGGTGGGGGTGGTCTACGCGGGATGGATCGCCGGCGACGCGGGCGTCAGCAACGCGGCCGCCTTGGCGCTGGCTCTGGGCATCGCCCTGCAGAACTTCCCGGAGGGCGCCATCGTGTCTATGCCCCTGCGGGCTGCGGGAATGCCCAAGATGAAGACCTTCTGGTACGGCGTGCTGTCCGGCGTTGTGGAGCCTATCGCGGCGCTGATCACCCTTGCGGCTGCCAGCGCGGTGGTGTCTATTCTGCCCTATCTGCTGGCCTTTGCCGCCGGGGCTATGTTCTACGTGGTGGTGGAGGAGCTCATTCCCGAGATGTCGGTTGGGGAGCACTCCAACCTGGGCACGGTGGCCTTTTCCCTGGGCTTTGTGCTGATGATGGTGCTGGACGTGGCACTTGGATAATTGCAATGAATCGAAAACAAGGAGGAATAACGATGTTTGATTATGATGTTGCCTACTTGGGAAGCGGACATTCCTGCTGGCACGGCGCTTTGACGCTTAAGGCTGCCGGTAAGAAGGTCGTTCTCATGGATCACGATCTGCCGGGAGGCACCTGTACCAACTATGGCTGTGACGCCAAAATTCTGCTGGACGGTCCGTTTGAGTTTGTGGATGGGCTGCAGCGTTATGAGAATGTCTGCGTGGATCATGCCGGAACCATCGACTGGAAAAAGCTGATGGCGTATAAGAAGCAGCATCTGGCCCCCTTTGCCGAGGCAATCCCGGCTTTATTGGAACGCTCCGGTATCGACTTCATCCGCGAAAGGGGAAAACTTCTGGACGCGCATACCATTCAGGCGGGCGATAGAACAATCACCGCAGAGAACATCGTGCTGGGCGTCGGTCAGCGAAACGCCCGGCTGAATATTCCCGGCCAGGAATACCTGCATGGCAGCCGGGAGTTTCTGGACATCGAGAAAATGCCGGAGCACCTGATCTGCATCGGCGCGGGTATCATCTCTATGGAATTTGCGTCCATGGCGCTGACGCTGGGCAAGAAGGTAACCTTCTTTGAATTTATGCCTCGCGCTTTGGCAGCATATCCGGAAAAGTATGTTTCAAAACTGGTAGAGAAAATGACTGCCCAGGGCGCTGATTTTCACTTTAACGAAGCTGTCTGCGGAGTGGAAAAGACAGAAAACGGATATAAGGTCATGACAAAATCCGGACTGTGCATTGAAGGAGACTATGTACTGGACGCCACCGGCCGCGTGGCAAATGTGGAAGATCTCGGTCTTGAGGTGTTGGGGATTCCCGCCAGCCGTCGGGGCATTGAGGTTGACGACCATCTGCGTACCTGTGTGCCGAATATCTATGTGAGCGGCGATGCCATCGACAAAAAGATTCCCCGACTGACGCCTACGGCGGAATTTGAGTCGAATTACATCGCTTCGCAGATCCTTGGTCAAAGCAATGCCCCGATCTGCTATCCTGCTGTTCCTAATTTGGTGTTTACGCTCCCCCGTATCGCTCAGGTGGGTGTTACAGTAGATGTGGCAGAAAATTGCCCTGACGATTACAGGGTTGTCAGCGTTCCTTATGGCTCGCAGAATGAGTGGGTCAATAACCGTGAGCTTGATATCGACATGACCTTTATTATTGATAAGGATGGACATCTGGGCGGCGCAGCGATTTACGGAAGCGAAGCGGGTACGTGGATCGATTTCCTCACCTTAGTGATCAATCAGAAGCTGACGGGAGCAGACCTGCGAAATATGATTTTTGCCTTCCCCACGCAGACCTATATGATCGTCAGTACGCTCTGCACACTGTTGACCCCAGCGGCATGATCATCGGCGCACAGGTTTTCACTGCAGGCAAGGGCGAAAGAGCTATTTTGAAGCTCTGCGGTACGGGACAAGGAAATCGAACCTCAAAATACGTAAGGAGCTTTGGATGATAGAACAGACAAAGCAAAACGATTGTGACGCGCTGAAGCTCGAAAACCAGCTTTGCTTTCCGCTGTACGCTTGTGCCAAGGAGGTCGTGCGGCAATACCGAAAACCGCTGGAAGAGCTGAATTTGACGTACAC
>CAMHRJ010000271.1 GCA_946187475.1 uncultured Clostridia bacterium
AGGAATTCCTCCCGCGGCTTTTCATTCATTTGGAGTGCAATCCTTCTCACAGGAAATGCCATCGGCATTTCCTGTGAAGCTGGTTTATCCGCCGCAGGCGACGATGTTGGCAATGACGCCGTCGTAGATCTCCTGGACGTGCTCGGGGGTCTCGTCAAAGATGTTGCCCATGAAGGTCAGGTGGTCGGCCTCCTGGACCGGCATGACATGCCAGATGCCCTTCTGGGTGACCTTGGCGCCGATGACGCCGTCCATATGGGGATCGGAGGTCCAGACGCCGTTGATCCAGCGGGCGGGCCAGCGGCCGGACATGACGTTCACCAGACCGTCGTTGGGCTGCCAGTCCTGACCGGTGAAGGTGGGCTTCACGGTGACCTTCTGCTGATGAGCGCCGTAGCCGTCATAGAACCAGCCCTGGGTGGTGCCGACATAGCTGCCCATGTTGGTGCTGAAGGGCAGTGCCAGCAGCTGCATGGACAGCTTCGGCTTGTAGGTGCCGGTCTCGGCGTCGTAGTAGGTGCGGTCGCCGTACCAGGAGAAGTAGTAGACGTTGTCCAGCATCTCGATGCTGTCGTTGATGTGCATGGCCTTGTCGATGGTCAGATCCTGATAGGCGTTGTCGTTATGGTCCATGAAGCCGCTGCTCAGGGCCTCGCGCAGGGCGTCGATCAGGTTGTCGTTCTCCTGAGGCTGGACGCCGAAGTGCTCCATCTGGAAGTCATAGATGCCCTTGAAGGGCGTGGGGCCCAGGGCCTTGGCCAGGAACTCACAGAGATCTGCAACCATGTAAGTGAAGCCGTTGTTGGCCTCGATGAAGGTGGTGCCGTTGCTGGGTGCGGCCAGGGCGGTGATGGAGTAGATCCAGTCGGCCTTGCCGCCGGTAAACAGGGGAGAGATGGTGCCCGCTTCCGGGTGGGCGGCCATGTAGGCCTGCTCCTCGGCGCTGCCGCTCTTAAGCAGGGTCGCCATCAGACGGGAGGTGGCGCCGCCGAAGCTGTGACCCACCAGATTGATGGGGTGCTGGGCGTCCCAGGTGCCCTGAATAAGCTTGGAGTATTTGCCGCTGCCGGTGTAGTCGCGGCCATAGCGGTCGTGACCGTACTTCTCCGCGTGGGCAGCGCCGTAGTCCGTCACCGTACCGGTCAGCTGGGCGTAGAGCTCGCAGGCGCGGTCCCAGGCGCTGGAGCAGGGGCCGACGGAGGCGGAGTAGCACTCAACGCCCTTATCGACCAGGTATTTATTCACGTTGGTGGCAGTCATGCCCCAGTAGGGAATTAGGGGGTTGATCTCATCGTAAGTGCCCCAGCCCAGCAGACCGTGGACCAGAACCACGGGATACTTGGTCACATTCAGCGTGGAGGCGTCGGGCATGGTGGTGCCGATGCCGCTCAAAATGCCCTCGCCGGGGAACTGGGGATTGATGCTGCCGGCCCCCTCAGAGGGCGGGAGCTGGCTGAAGCGATAGAGGAAGGTGACGATCTGCGCGCGGGTGCAAGGGTCATTGGGGCTGAAGGTGGTGTCGCTGGTGCCCATGACGACGCCCTTGTCCCGGCCCCAGGCCACCGCGTCGGTGAAGTACTGGTCGGGCGCCACGTCGCTGAAGTTGCCGGTGCTGCCCGTGGGGGGAGAGCCGGCGGCACGCCACAGGAAGGTGACGGCCTCGGCACGCTTCACAGTGCCGTCGGGACTGAAGTGGGTGGCGTCCGTGCCGGCGGTGATGCCCTTGTCATAGGCCCAGAGCACCGCATCCCGGTAGTAGGCGTCATTGGCCACATCCTGGAAGGGGTTGGAGCCGGTGGCCTTCGGTGCGCCGGCATAGCGCCAGAGGAAGGTGATCATCTGGGCGCGGGTGCAGCTGTCGTTGGGGGAGAAGGTGGTGTCACTGGTGCCCTTGGTGATGCCCTTGTCCACTGCCCAGTTCACGCTCTGGGCATAGTAGGCGTCACCGGGCACATCGGTGAAGGTGCCCGCTGCAAAGACGGTACCGGTCAGGAGGCAGACCACCAGAACCAGCGTCAGCAGTACGAGCAGATTTCGTCTGTTCTTCATGTTTTCGCCCTCTTTTTCTTTCCAGTTTGATTTGCAGGTTTTCTCACTACCCACTGGTAATAATCTAACATCATTTTGAATAAATGTCTACAATTAGACGCAAATTCCTTTCGAGACTTTTTAAAAACAGCGGAAATCCACATCTCCCGACGCCGGAATCCGGCATTCTTCCGGGGTTTGGGATGCCAAATCCTACATTTTTTTGTACTCATTTCCAAAAATGATCCAAAACCGAAAAAACTGACGTTATCGCACAAAAATACTATTGCGATTTTGGGAATCTGTGATAAAATATAGTACTATCCAGTATTATGCGTAAGTCTGCGATTTTTTGCAGTTTTCTGTTTGGGATGTCAGGAAGATGAGCGCCATGTCTTTTACAAAAAAATTCATACAGAAGCTCAGTGACGGGACATTCCGGGACATGTGGGCTGAGATCAAATGGATGTACAAATACATCCGCCGCTATCGCTTTGTGGTCCTGATCCACATCCTGCTGGGCATCGTCGGCACGCTGATGGGTCTGCTCTCCAGCGTGGGCATGAAGCGCCTGATCGACGTGGTCACGGGCTTCCGTTACGGCGGTCTCATCGACGCCGCAGCCTACATGATCGGCATGATGGTGGGCAGCGTCGTGCTGTCTGCTGCCGCTTCCCGCATCGCCGCGATCATCAACATCCGCGTGCAGAACGGCATCCAGGCGGAGGTCTATGACTGCATGCTCCGCACGGACTGGGAGTCTCTGGACAAGTTCCGCAGCGGCGACCTGCTCCAGCGTCTGAACGGCGATGTCTCCGGCGTGGCCGGCGGCGTCACCAGCTTCCTGCCCAGCTTTGTCACGGGCTCGGTGCAGTTTCTCGGCTCCCTGGCCATCATTCTTTACTATGACCCCACTATGGCGCTCATTGCGCTGATCGGCGCGCCGCTGAGCGTGATCTGCTCCCGGGTTCTGGTACGCCGGATGCGGGAGTTCAACCAGCGC
>CAMHRJ010000272.1 GCA_946187475.1 uncultured Clostridia bacterium
TGCTATTCTATCTACAGATTCCAACGGAGAATACAAAAAAAGGAGTGAACGAAAATGGCTAAGAAACCTCTCGGACTTGACAGTATGGGCATCCAGAAGACCATGCGCTTCGGCGATTACCTGGCGGACGGCGGCGGCCAATTCGCCCTCAACGGCATCAGTGGTCTGATCAGTGCGATCACCTACTTCTACACAGACAAGGTCGGCGTGTCCGCCCTGATGGCGGCAAACGTGCTGTTGGCGGCAAAGGTCTGCGACGCCTTCACCGACCTGATCATGGGCAAGATCCTGGACAACGGCAAGAGTCCCAAGGGCAAGTGCCGCCCCTGGTTCCTGCGGATGGCCATCCCGGCCCTCATTGCCATCGTGGCGCTCTTCTCCGTACCCAAGGGTCTGAGCGGCTTCGGCCTGGCGGCCTATCTGTTCCTCACCAATATCTTTGCCACCGCCATTGTCTCCACCGCCATTGCCATCCCCTATGGTGCCATCATGGTCATGCGCACCAAGAGCATTGAGGAACGCAACACCATGGGCATTTTCCGCGCGGCCATGGGCTATATCATCGGCATGATCATCGCCATCGCTCTGGTGCCCATCACCAACGCCCTCGGCCCCAACGGTGTGGCGGATCAGGCGGCCTACATCAAGTTTGCGGTGGTCGTCGGCGTACTGAGCGCGATCTTCCTCTACATCCTCTACAAGAAGAGCAAGGAGGCCGCGGCCATGGAGGAGAAGCCGGACGACGGCCTGCCCTTCATGGATGCCATCGGCAAGCTCTTCAAGAACAAATACTGGGTCATCGTCCTCGTTGCCAACCTCTTTGTGCAGATCATCTACGCCGTGTCCGGCGCGGCCGGCACCTATTACGCCAAGTGGATCCTGGGCAACGATAACCTGATCGGCATCATGGGCGCCGTCGGCCTGATCCCCACCTTTGTGGGCTTCGCCGTGGTTGGCCCCATGACCAAGAAATTCGGCGTACGCAAGACCCTGCTCATCGGCTTTGCCATCGGCATCATCGGCGCTGCGATCCGTGTGATCTTCCCCGCGAGCCTCGTCGTCACCCTGACCGCCGGCCTTCTGCCCAGCTTTGCCACCATCCCCATGATGTGCCTGGGCGGCACCATGAACAGCATGGCCATGGACTACAATGACTACATTTACGGCAACAAGATCATCGGCATGTCCGCCTCCGCCACCAGCTTTGGCAGCAAGATCGCGGGCGGTCTCGGCGGCTCCATCATCGGATGGATCCTGGCCGCTGTGCACTATGATCCCAACGCAGCTGCTGCCACCACCGCCGTGCGCTACGGCATCTACGGCTTCTCGATCTACATGCCTCTGGTGGTGCTGATCGCCCTGTTTATCATCGTCAGCCGCTTCGATATCGAAGGCAAGTACGCCGACATGATGGCTCAGATCAAAGCCCGCAACGAGGCTGAGGCAGCCGCTGAATAATCCATACCCCCATAAAACCGTGCCCGCAGGGCTTTGCTCTGCGGGCGTTTTTGAAAGGAAACCTCTCAGCCAGCTTCGCTGACAGCTCCCCTTTGCAGGGGAGCCAATAAAGAAGGAGATTATGATGCTATCTATATATGATCTGACTGTTGAACAGAAGACCACGCCCCTCGGCCTGGACGAAAAGCAGCCCGCCTTCAGCTGGAAGCTGAAGAGCGAGCGGCAGGACGTTTTGCAGAAATCGTATCGTCTGACGGTGTCGGATGAAACCGGAACCGTCTGGGACAGCGGCGAGGTGCAGAGCGAGCAGAGCACCTTTGTGTGTTATGCCGGAGCAGCGCTCAAGGCTTGCACGGAATATGTCTGGACGGTTGAAGTCTCCGACGGTGTGGAGACCGCCAGGGCCGAGAGCCGCTTTGAGACCGGCCTGCTGGACGGCCGCGCCTTCGAGGGCTACGCTGACTGGATCACCCATCCGCTGCCCGCCGAGGAGGCTTCCAGCCCCGTCTTTACCAAGATCTTCTGCGTGGAGAAGGAGGTCAAACGTGCCCGCCTCTACGCCACGGCCCTGGGTCTGTATGAGGCCGAGCTGAACGGGCAGAAGCTGGACGATACCTTCTTTGCTCCCGGCTGGACGAACTACAAAAAGCGCCTCCAATACCAGACCTACCCTGTGGCCCTGACCCACGGCGTCAACGAGCTGTGTTTCACCTTGGGCCGCGGCTGGTACTGCGGCAAGCTGGGCTTTGATCCCCAGCCCAATAACTACGGCGACCGGACGGCCCTGCTGGCGATGCTCTGTGTCGAATATGCAGACGGCAGCACGGACGTGATCGGCACCAGTGAGACCTGGCAGGTCTCCACCGGAATGATCCGTTTCTCCGAGATCTACGATGGCGAGACCCAGGATACCACCGCCAAAGAGCAGCCCCTCGGCATGGCGATCCGCTATGAACACGGCTTTGACAGCCTGATCGGTCAGGAGAACGAGCCGGTACGCTGCCTGATGCGCTTGAATGCGCAACAATCCTTTGTTACCCCCAAAGGCGAGCTGGTCTATGACTTCGGCCAGAACCTGACCGGCTGGACGGAGGTACAGATCAGCGGCAAACCGGGTCAGATCCTCACGCTGCACCACGCCGAGAGCTTGGACGAAAACGGAAACTTCTACACCGGAAATCTGAGCTTTGCCAAGGCTACCGATACCTATCCGCTCAATGGCGAGAAGCAGACCCTGCGGCCCCACTTCACATTCCACGGCTTCCGCTATCTCTGGGTCGAGGGCTTGGAGGAGGGGCAGGAGGCGGTCTTCACCGCCTGTCATCTGTCCACTGATCTCAAGCAGTCCGGCTCCTTCGAGTGCTCCCATAAGCTCATCAATCGCCTGCAGCAGAACATTCAGTGGAGCCAGCGGGACAACTATCTGGACGTGCCCACCGACTGCCCGCAGAGAAGCGAGCGTCTGGGCTGGACCGGCGACGCTACCGCCTACAGCCCCACGGCGGCCTTCAACGAGAACATCCTGCCCTTTATGAAAAAGTGGCTGCGGGATCTGTACAGCGAGCAGA
>CAMHRJ010000273.1 GCA_946187475.1 uncultured Clostridia bacterium
CAGTCCCATGCCTTACCACTTGGCTATGGCGCCGTCGTCGGAACGGGCGCACTTCGCTTCTCTTTCCGCCGCCGGGCGCTGCCCTCTGGCGAAAAGCTCCGCATCCGTTTCCCCGTTCCTCCTCTCAAATTCAAAACGTTGTTTTGAATTTGTTTGGGGTGGGGTGCCCATTCGTATATGAATTTCTGTTCCTTGCGGAACAGAAAAATTGGAGCGGGCGACGAGGCTCGAACTCGCTACCTCCACCTTGGCAAGGTGGCGCTCTACCGGATGAGCTACGCCCGCAGATGGTGCCTCCGGTCGGAATCGAACCAACGACACGCGGATTTTCAGTCCGCTGCTCTACCATCTGAGCTACAGAGGCAAATCTATGGTGGGAACAACTGGACTCGAACCAGTGACCCCCTGCTTGTAAGGCAGGTGCTCTAACCAGCTGAGCTATGCTCCCGTTTCAAAGCTTTTGTATTATACTAAACATGAAGTAAATTGTCAAGCATAAAATTTCAGTTTTTTCGCGGTGAGGAAACGGGAGGGGCAAGCCCCTCCCCTACATCCATTGATTTGGTGCACAGCAGGATGCCGCACACGGGCGATTCACGAATCGCCCCTACGATTCCTTTTTCGGGCTCGGCAGCTGCACCAGGATGATGGCCGCGAACATGATGACGCAGCCCAGAAGCTCCCGGGTGGTCATGGTCTCGTGGAGCAGCAGGGCCCCGGCGATGACGGCAAACACGGACTCCAGACTCATGAGCAGGGACGCCACGGTGGGGTCGGTGAATTTCTGGGCCACGATCTGCAGGGTATAGCCCAGTCCGCCGGAGATGAGACCGCAGTAGACAATGGGCAGCGCGGCGGAGGCCACCTTGGCCCAGGTGGGCTGCTCCAGCAGGAAGGCCGCAGCGGTGGTGAGCACCGCCGTGGTCAGAAACTGGATGGCGGAGATGCCCAGCGGGTCACCCCGGTTGGCGAAGTGGTCGCAGCAGAGGATGTGGCCGCTGAACAGCACCGCGCAGATGCACACCAGCGTGTCGCCGTGGGTCAGGCGGAAGCCCTCCGTGACGCAGAGCAGATACATGCCCACCACGCCGATGGCCACGGCGCACCAGACCAGCCAGCCGCTCCGCCGGCGGAACAGCAGAAAGCTCAAAACCGGCACGATGAGGATGTACATGGCGGTGATGAAGCCCGCCTTCCCCGCCGTGGTATAGACCAGGCCCATCTGCTGGAAAACGCTGGCCACGCCGAGAAACACGCCGCAGAGGATGCCGCCCAGGATGGTGTTCCGCCGGCGGTCGGCGGACTCCGGACGGCTCTGACCGCTCCCCCGCCCCCGAAGGGCGGAAACGCGCGCGACGACGCCCACCTCCGCAGCGGCCAGCCAGAAGCGGGCGCCGGTGAAGGTGATGGGTTCGATATGGTCCATGCCCACCCGCTGAAAGACGAAGGCCGTGCCCCAGATCAGGGCCGTCAGCGTCAGGAGCAGGTTTCCCAGCAGTTTCTTGTTTTGCATGGCTCAGGGTTCCAGCTCGCCCAGGAGCTCCTGGAGCTCCGCGGTCTGGAAGGTGTATTTCGTATCGCAGAACTGGCAGGAGACCTCGATGGCCTGGCCGGCGGAGATCATCTCCCGCAGGGCGTCGCCGCCCACGGTGGCGATGGCGCCGCGGACCCGCTCCCGGCTGCAGTAGCAGCGGTACTCTACGGGGCTACGGCTGACGATCTCGGGCTCGAAGCCCTTCATGACCTGCTGGATGACGGTTTCCGGGCCGTCCTCGGCCAGGATGGTGGTGAGCTGGTCCATGAAGAAGATGTTGTCCTCCAGCTTCTGGATGAGCTCCTCCGGGGCCCCGGGCATGAGCTGCACGATGAAGCCGCCCGCCGCCTTGATGCTGCGGTCGGTGTCCACCAGCACGCCCAGTCCGCTGGCGGCGGCGATCTGCTCGCTCTCCACCAGATAGGCGGCCAGGTCCTCGGCGATCTCGCCGCTGACCAGCTCCGTGCTGCCGATGTAGGGCTCCCGGAGACCGATGTCCCGGCTGACGGTGAACATGCCGTCCTTGCCCACAGCGCCGCCCACGTCCAGCTTGCCGTTGGGACGCAGCGGAAGGTCCACCGATGCGTCGCCCACCACGCCCCGGACATTGCCCTGAGAATCGGACACGGCGATGACGCTGCCGATGGGGCCGCCGCCCTGGACCCGGATGGTGAGGGTGCCGTTTTCCTCCTTCAGCTGCTCGCCCAGCATGGAGGCCGCGCAGAGGGTGCGGCCCAGGGCCGCAATGGTGGTGGGGGTGCAGTGGTGAATCTCGTTGGCCCGCTGGACGGTGTCCCGGGCCGTGACCACCTGCATTTTGATAAAACCGTCCTTGGAGACGGCTCTTAACATCTCATCCATGGTTCATTCCTCCCGAATGGCTGTGAAAAATAATCTGCCCCGGTCGCCCTGGGGCCCGTCGGCATGGGTTTCGATCTGGCCGAAGCCGGCGGTGCGCAGCAGCGCTGTCAGCATTTCCGGCGTGTGTACATATTCAATATGCTCCTCCGACGCCCGACTCCAGAGATCGCCTTGGCGCTGGAACAGGTCCATGCCAAAGCGCATGACGCCCGCCTCCAGCTCCGCCCGCCAGAGGCAGAGCACGTCCTCGGTCTCGTCCACGAAGGTCTCCCCGTCCAGGGACTGAAACGATTCCGGCGTGCGGATATCGAAGATCAGCAGCCCGCCGGGCCGGATGAACAGGTGCAGCCGGCGGAGCACCTCCGGCAGATCCTCCGGCGGGAGATAGTCAAACCCGTCCAGAGAGCAGTAGGCCGCGTCCACGGTGCCGTAGAGGTCCAGCTCCGCCGCAGGTTGACATAACAGCAACGGCCGCACACAGCCCTCCGGCAGATCGAAGAGCTTTTCCTGGGCCTGCATGAGCATGTCCGGCGAGGCGTCCGCCGCGATCATCTCATAGCCCCGCTCCGCCAGAATGCAGGTGAGCGTGCCGGTGCCGCAGCAGAGATCCAGCAGGGTGTGCATCTCT
>CAMHRJ010000274.1 GCA_946187475.1 uncultured Clostridia bacterium
CGATGTGATAAATTATTATCAACAAGATTCTAGAGAAAGGAGATGATCCCGCCATGAAAATCTTCTGCGCTGAGCGTGATCTCGACGATTTGATTTTTGGTGAAGATTCCTGGGAACCCAGTGAGAAATAACCAATCTGAACAAACCGCCGACCACGCGTGATTGACCGCGTGGGTTTTTTATACTCTTTTTTAAGAGGAAACGGGTGTGACGCAGAATCTGCGGCGCACCCATTTTCGCGCCGGGAACATTCTCTGCCCGGCTGCGTCATAACGATATCCTTACTACAGCATTCGCTGTGCAACACAGAGCTTGGCTCTGTGTTGGGAAATTCGCATTGGACATGCGAATTTCAAAGGATACCGTTGCAGTGTAGGAATCAGATTCATGGTCAAGTACCTTGAATCTGCGGGCTTTGCCCGCTTACCTCCGCTTTCGCGGAGGTGATTCCGAAACTATACTGTCATTCCCAGAAGGAGGGACCTAACATGAATTTCAAGCGCATTTTATCTGTGATTCTGGTGCTGACCATGCTGGCCGGCTTTTCCACGGCCTTGGCTGCCAACGAGGGCGACAAGCGCGTGACCATCGGTGCCGACCTCTCAGCCGACGAGATCGCCGCGGTCTATAAGATCTTCGGCATCAACCGGGGCGACGTGGAGGAGCTCAGCGTCACCAACGCCGACGAACGGCAGTATCTGGGCGGCCTGGTGGACGAATCTGCCATCGGCACCCGGGCCATTTCCTGCACCTATCTGGAAGTGCTGCCTGCCGGCCAGAACATCACCGTGGAGACCCACAACATCACCTACTGCACGGCCCAGATGTATATCAGCGCCCTGGCTACCGCCGGCGTCACCGACGCGAAGGTGGTCGTAGCTGCGCCCTTCGGCGTCTCCGGCACGGCTGCCCTCACCGGCATCTACAAGGCCTATGAGGTCATCACCGGCGAGCCTCTGGACGAGACTGCCAAGGAGGTCAGCTCTCAGGAGCTTTCCGTCACGGCGGAGCTGGCCCAGGAGATTGGCGCCGCCGACAGCGTGGAGATCGTCAATCAGATCAAGATGATCACTGATGAGACCGTGAACATGGACGACGCCGAGCTGCGCGAGCAGATCATCGAGATCGCGAAGAACTACGACGTGACCCTCTCGGAAAACCAGATCGAGCAGCTCATCGAGCTGACCCGCGCCCTGGAGAAGCTGGACCCCTCGGAGCTGCTGAAAAAGGTCCAGGCCGTTCAGGAGACCCTGCGCCAGCTGGCGGGCATGAAGGACCGGTTTTCCGGTTTTACCGGAACGGTGCAGGAGATCGCCCAGAAGATCGGCCAGGCCTTCCAGAGCGTCTGGGAGTTCATCGTGGGCGTGTTCCAGAAGTCCGGCGTCTAACCCAAATCCAAACCATCCATCCCGGGGCTGCAAGGCAGCTCCGGGGTTTCTCTGTCTTGCAGAGGTGCTTGTTTTCTGGTAGAATGGAGAAAGTTTACAAGAGAAGGTGAGAACCATGATCTATACCCATGTGTGCGGCGATCGGCTGAGTCTGCTGGGCTTCGGCACCATGCGCCTGCCCCAGACCTCGAAGCGGCCGGAGGACATCGATCAAGCGCAGGTGAACTCCATGGTAGACTATGCCATCGAGCACGGCGTCAATTACTTCGACACCGCTGCGCCCTATCACGACGGTTTCTCGGAGATCGCCATCGGCAAGGCTCTGGCCCGTTATCCGCGGGCGTCCTGGCGCCTTGCGGATAAGTACCCGGGCCACCAGTATCTGGCCCCCATGGACCCGGGGGAGATCTTCTTCAAGCAGCTGAAAAAGTGCGGCGTGGAGTATTTTGATTACTACCTCCTGCACAATGTGAACGAAAACAGCATCGGCGCCTACACCAGTGAGGAATACGGCATTGTGCCCTTCTTCCTGGAGCAGAAGCGGCTGGGCCGCATCCGCCATCTGGGCTTTTCCTGCCACGGCTTCCCGGAGAATCTGGAGCAGTTTCTGGACCGGTGGGGCGATGCGCTGGAGTTTTGCCAGATTCAGCTGAACTATCTGGACTGGTCGCTGCAGAACGCGGAGCGGAAATATCAGATTCTTTCCGACCGGGGCATCCCCGTCTGGGTCATGGAGCCGGTGCACGGCGGCATGCTGGTGAAGCTCCCGGAGCCGCAGGCGGCAAAGCTCCAGTCGCTGCACCCGACGGAGAGCGTGGCCAGCTGGGGCTTCCGCTGGCTCCAGGGACTGGAGAACGTCCACATGGTGCTCAGCGGCATGTCCAACCTGGAGCAGATGAAGGACAATGTCCAGACCTTCGAAACGCGCAGACCGCTGACGGAAGCGGAGACTGCCGTGGTCTATGAGGTGGCCGAGACGCTCAAATCCGGCCTTCCGTGCACCGCCTGCCGCTATTGCTGCAAGGGCTGCCCGCTGGAGCTGGACATTCCCTTCATCCTTGCCAACTACAACGAGTTCCGCGTGGCGAAGAGTGTGAACATCGTCATGCGTCTGGAATCCCTTCCGCCGGAAAAACGCCCGGAGGCCTGCATCGGCTGCGGCCAGTGCGCCGCGGCATGTCCCCAGAAGATCGATGTGCCCAAGGCCATGCGGGCGTTCGGCGAAGCCCTCTCCGGCATGAAGACCTGGGCCCAGATCGTGGCCGAGCGCGCCGCCATGGAAAAGGCCCGCGAGAATCAAATATGAACGCCCTCGACTGGACGCAGATGGTGTCCAGTCGAGTTGCTTTTAGACAACGAATGCCGCTTTTGTAAATTATTCAAAAATTTTTAATCATTTTCTAAGAATGGTGCGGTACAATAAAACCACGCAAAACCCATCGATGATTCAATCCGCATTTCGGAGGAAACGATCATGTCTTTTATTCTGACCACCGATACCTCGGCAAACCTGCCCGCGGCCTATCTGGAAGAACACAGCGTCGCGGCCATCCCGTTCTCCTATTTCATGGACGGGGAGGAGCATACATGTCCCGGCCCCGACGTCTTTGACGGCGCTGCCTATTACGAGC
>CAMHRJ010000275.1 GCA_946187475.1 uncultured Clostridia bacterium
GCTGTACAGCTGGGCCTGCGCCATGCGCGGCGTGCCCTCGGTGCTGCTGGCGGGTACGGTGCTGCTGCTGATCGCGGTGAGCTTTTTCCCCAATCGCCCCAGCATTACCAACGGCGTCATCTGCATGGCCATGTTCCTCATCGGCCTCATTGCAAACATCATCAAAAAGCGCGGCATCCGGGGCTTCACCAAGCCCATGTCGGAGATCGACTACGAGACCCTGCTCCTGCTGGCGGGCCTGTTCGTGGTCATCGGCGGCATCACCGAGGCGGGTGTGATTCGGGAGATCGCAAGTTTCTTCCAGAAGCTGGGCGGCGGCAGTCTCTTTGCCATCTATACCATCATCGTCTGGGCCAGCGTGATCTTCTCCGCCTTCATCGACAACATCCCCTACGTGGCCACCATGCTGCCCGTGGTGCAGCAGATTTCCATCGCTATGGGCGTGGAGCCGTACCTGCTTTATTTCGGCCTGCTCACCGGCGCCACCCTGGGCGGCAACCTGACGCCCATCGGCGCCAGTGCCAATATCACAGCCATCGGCCTGCTGCGCAAGGAGGGCTATGAGGTGAAAGGAAAGGACTTCATGCGCATCGGCGTGCCCTTCTCCCTGACTGCCGTGGTGACCGGTTACCTGATGGTCTGGTTCCTGTGGCATTGATTTCCCGGCTGTTTTGTGAACTTTTGGGAATCTCAAGAAAAGCCCTTGTATTTTTTATGGAAACCAGTTATAATGTATAAAGTATTTCTGCATAGGAGGTTTGACCTATGAAAAAACGTTATTTGAGCATGCTGCTGGCGCTCGTTATGGTGCTGGCGCTGCTGCCGTTCTCGGCGCTGGCCGCTCCCGCGGACGAGACTGCCGCTGAGCCCACCACCGGCGAGCAGGACGCGGAGCCTGCGGACCAGCAGGGCTCCGACACCGAGGAAACCAATGCTGCCTTTGCGCTGCAGTTTGAGCTGCGGGAGGACTCCGTGGCCATCGTCGGCTATACCGGCGAGCCCGAGGGTCTGATTACGCTGCCCGAGCAGGAGGACAGCCTGCCGGTGACCGCCATTGAGGACGAGGCCTTCAAGGGCTGCGACAAGCTGGTTGCCGTCGTGGTGCCCGACAGCATCACCGAAATTGGCGATTCTGCCTTTGCCGACTGCACCGCCCTGCGCTATGTCCAGCTTAGCAGCAAGCTCACCGATCTGGGCGCCTATGCCTTCTCCGGCTGCACTGCCATGACCGGCTTCGTGATTCCTGAGAGCGTCACCTCGCTCAGCGGCACCTTCTCCGGCTGCACGGCGCTGAAGAACATCACCCTCTATCCCACCATGAAGACCATCTATCGCGACACCTTTGCCGACTGCGAGGCGCTGACGACCATCCACTTCATGGGCAAGAACACCGACATTCCCAAGATCGGCGCTTCCCAGATCGGCAACGATCCGATCTTCAACGGCAACAACTATCAATACATCACCGCCGCTCCGGACCCGCTGTTCTACTTCTTCGATCTGCCCTCCCGCGCCGGCTGGGCCTGGGATGGCGTGAGCTTCTGCATCACCGAGGGTCTGATGACCGGAACCGATGCGGCCAAGTGCCTCTTCAATCCCTCCGGCACCACCACCCGCGCACAGCTGGTGACCATCCTCTGGCGCTGCGCCGGCTCTCCTGCACCCAAGAGTGCGGCTCCCTTTACCGATCTGAGAGGCAAATGGTACAGAGATTCTGTGGCCTGGGCGGCTGAGAACAGCATCGTCGCCGGCATCACCGCCACGACCTTTGCTCCGGACAATGATGTGACCCGCGAGCAGATGACCGCGATCTTCTATCGCTACTGCACCGAGTATCTGGGCATGAGCAAGGACTGCAGCGTCAAGCTGGATGATTTCTCCGATGCCTCCAGCGTCAGCAAATATGCCAGAGACGCTTTTGCGTGGTCTGTGGAGCGGGGCCTGATCTCCGGCACCTCCACCAAGACCCCGACCCTCTCTCCCAAGGGCACTGCCACCCGCGCACAGATCGCCACGGTGATCAACCGCTTCTTCCATCTGGTGAACGACGCCGCTCCTGCGGAGGAGACGGAGCCCACCGACACCAAGACCGATGATACGGTCCAGCCGGTCCAGCCGGACAACACCGCTGCTCAGGACCAGACCACCGAGACCGAAGACACTGCCCAGAACGGGGAAACCCCTGCTGCCGACCAGGGCGCAGAGAATACCGAAGCTCCGGCCACGGACGTGAAGGGCTGAGTCAACCCGCAAAAATTGAACCCGCCTGTCATTGACAGGCGGGATTTTTCATGCTTATTTGTCTTTTTTCTTCACACGGTAAATCATCTTGGGCGTCTCCAGACTGGCCTTGGTGTCCTTCTCCACCGAGGAGGTGATGAAGCTGTTGCCGCCGATGACGGAGTTGGCGCCGATGATGGTCTCGCCGCCCAGAATGGAAGCGTTGGAGTAGATCGTGGCGTTGTCGCCCACGGTGGGATGGCGCTTACCCACCACGGTGTGGCCGCCGCGGGGGCTCAGGGCGCCCAGGGTGACGCCCTGGTAGAGCTTCACGTGGTTGCCGATGATGGTGGTCTCGCCGACGACGATGCCGGTGCCGTGGTCGATGAAGAAATACTCACCGATGGTGGCGCCGGGGTTGATGTCGATGCCGGTCTGGCTGTGGGCATATTCGGTCATGATGCGCGGGATCAGCGGCACGCCGCTCTGGTACAGCTCGTGGGCAACGCGATAGACAAAGATGGCATAGAGCCCGGGGTAGGAGAAGATGACCTCCTCCTTGCTGCCTGCGGCGGGGTCGCCGTCATAGTTGGCCTGCACGTCTTTCATCAGCAGCTCCTGGATGTTGGGCAGGTTGCGGAAGAAGGCGTTGATGGCCTCGTCCGTGCGGTAGGCCAGCTCCGCCGGGTCCTTCAGCTGGTTGGAAAAGGCCAGCTGCACCTGCTCGTGCAGATCGGCGAAGATGTCGCCCAGCAGGTATTCCACATAGGTGTTGGCGGTCACCTGAGA
>CAMHRJ010000276.1 GCA_946187475.1 uncultured Clostridia bacterium
GATGAGGATGTTCTCGCTGCGGAGCGGCTCGCTGTTCAGGGCCGATTCGATGCTCTGGACGAAGCTTCCCGGCGTGTCATCATAGAGAAACTCGTAGTGCCGCTGCTCCGTCTCGCCGTTTTTCAGGATATAGTTCAGCTCGAGGTAGGAGACCTCGTCCGAATACACCTCCGGCTCCCGGAGCTCGCCGCTGTCCCAGGCGTCCAGAAGGAGCTGGTGCAGACGCTCCACCTCCCGGATGCTCTCCTCGGAATCCGCGTAGAAGTTCTCGCCGGCCTGCATCGACACGGCCTGCACTTTTTCCGGCGCGGGGATGCGGTGGCTGATGCCCAGCCAGTCCAGCCGCAGACCGCAGACTACCAGGCAGCAGACCAGAGCGGCGGCCCCAATGCCGATCCAGTGGCGCTTTTGGAAGACGTGGATGGACTTCTGGATGATCATCTCCGAAATGAAGTAGCCGATGATCACGCTCACGATGGTCAGCAGCAGGTGCACCGGCAGACTGAACTGCGCGTTGCTCAGCTCCGCCGCAGTTGCCATCACCAGGGGCAGCCCCAGGGCGGCAAAGAAGGTGACGATGTACTTCAGCACCGGGCGCAGTTTCGGGAAGGCTACGGTGTCCTGGGCCCGCTCCATGTCCCGGCGGTCATAGAGCACGCAGGAGCAGACCGTCAGCACCGCCGCCACGGCGGTGTAGATCCAGACCGGCGTCCAGCCATTGAAGCCGTCCACCGTGATTCCGCGGCTGTTCATCAGCTCGATGAAGGGGGAGAACCAGAACAGCCATTCACCGCCGGGAAGGCAGGTGAGGCCGAAGACGTAGGTGCCCACGAACCAGTTCAGCAGCAACCAGAGGATGGCGCCGGCCAGATTCACCAGGGCGTACAGGGCGATGGCCACCAGGAAATGGCCCGTCAGGGTGCAGCAGAAGACCGCGATAGAGTAGAAGATCAGGCACTCCAGGGCGCTGACGGCGAAGACCTCCGCCACGGCGGGGAAGGTCACCGCGTGGTGCACCGCCTGCACCGCCAGAATGGCCAGGGCCGTCACCGCGAGGGAGGACAGCAGCATCACCGCGCCCGCCAGATAGTGCTGGACGAAAACGCCCCGGCGCTTCACGGGGATGGAGGCCATGAGGCCGGTGAGGCGATTGGAAAACAGGAAGTCGAAGCTGGCTACCGCCGCCAGAAGTCCCGCCACTACGGTGTAAATGGGCATCAGACTCAGGAAGTCATAGACGTTGGCTGCACTGGCCTCCAGCATCTGCGCTGCCGGAAGGTGCTGGCTCTTCAGATACTCCAGGGTATTTCCCAGGGAAACCGGGCCCAGGAAGGTCATGAGGCCGAAGATCGCGGCCCACAGGGGCCAATAGCGGCTCAGGCACCGGCGAAACAGGGTGAAATTAGAGAAGGATGTCTTTGACTGCATAGTCTGCACCTCCCAGCTCGTAGATAAAGATCTCCTCCAGACTCAGAGGAACGATGTCCATAAACTGCGGACTGGCTGCCTTCAGATAGGCCGCCAGGGTCTCGGCATTGCCCCGCAGGATCAGCGTGTGCATTTTCCCGGTGGCACTGTCGTGGAGGACGTTCAGATCCTTCGGCAGAGCCTGATCCTCGGGGAAGGCGATCATGACCTTCATGATGTTCTCCTGCAGATCGCTGAGACTCCGCTCCAGCAGCAGCTTCCCGTGGTCCAGGATGCCCACGTGGTCGCAGACGTCCTCCAGCTCCCGCAGGTTGTGGCTGGAGACCAGCACTGTCGTGCCCCGGTCCGCCACGTCTGCCATCACGAGACCCCAGACCTGCCGGCGCATGACCGGGTCGAGACCGTCCACCGGCTCGTCCAGAATGAGCACGTCGGGCGTGAGACTCATGGCCAGCCAGAAGGCCGCCTGCTTCTGCATGCCCTTGGAGAATCGGCGGATGGGCTGCTTTTCGTCCAGGTCGAAGGCCTTGCGCAGCTTCTCGTACCGCTCCTGGCTGAAGCTGGGATAGACCCCGGCGTAAAACCGCTTCATGTCCAGGATGGAGGCGCTGTTAAAATAGAACACATCGTCGGGGATGTAGGCGATGCGCGCCTTAGCCGCCGGATTTTCAAAGATCGGCGCGCCGTCCAGGGTGATCTCGCCGCTGTCCGGGCGGTAGATGCCCGTCAGATGACGGATCAGGGTGCTCTTGCCCGCGCCGTTGGGGCCCACCAGACCGTAGACCGCGCCCGTGGGCACCGTCATGGTCAGACCGTCCAGCGCGCGGAAACCGTCAAAGGTTTTCACCAGATTTTTGACTTCGATCATGTCTCTTCTCCTTCCTCGCCGATGCGGCTGCGCAGGGTTTCGGCCTTCACGCCCAGGAACCGGAGCTCCTTCACCAGCGCGTCGAACTGCCCCAGCAGGGTCTGTCGGCGCTGGCTTTCGGCGTCCGGGCGCTCCATGGCGAAGCTGCCCTTGCCGGCGACGGAGCTGATGTAGCCCTCCTGCTCCAGCGTGCGGTAGGCCCGCTGGATGGTGTTGGGATTGATGCTCAGCTGCTGGGCCAGCTCCCGGACGGAGGGGAGTTTTTCCCCCGGGGCCAGGGCGCCCGTCATGATGAGCTTTCTCAGACCGTCGCACACCTGCTCATAGATCGGCCGCGCATCCCGATAGTTGATCGTGACCGTTGGAACCACTTCCTTTCGCAAGCTGTATGAACTGTATTAGCTGTGTTAGTACAGTTAAGATAGCACAGCAACCAGCAGATGTCAAGGGGATACAAAGAATCTTAAGAATTCTGAGAAAGTGTGTCATTGCGAACCGTCGCGCACGACGGTGTGGCAATTCGCGTCCCCCGGCGGCGGAGTGGAGACTCGGAGAATCGGGACGTCGAGGACGCCGTCCCCTACGAGATCTCTTAAACAGAGCGCTAAATTGGAGTTTAGCGGGATGTTGGAAAACGGCTCAATCCGACATGGCTCCCTCCGGGAGAGCTGGCACGGCGGAGAATAGCCGTGACTGAGAGGGCTTGTT
>CAMHRJ010000277.1 GCA_946187475.1 uncultured Clostridia bacterium
TGGTACACTGGAGGCGGGCGACACGCTGCATGTTCTTGTAAACGATATGGCAGCGTATAACAGCAAGGATACCAAATACGACCTCTCCATCGACAAGGTGCCTGACGTTACGATTCTGGAATATGGTACGCCTGACGGCACTTATACCGAAGGCACAGATCTGTCCTCGGCAGTTTCGCTCGGGATTGACACTACGGTCAATGCGAACACGCTTCCCAACCGTACGATCTTGACCCGCCAAAAGCAAATCACCGTTCCCGCCAGCAGCGTCTATTTTGATGACGAGCTGACCGGAAACAGCGCCTCCGGCTACAAGAGCGATACCACGAGACTTGACACTGATACCGAAGGCAAGACCGTGTGGTACCAGTTCCGCGGCACCCGCATCGACGCCTACTGCACCACCACCAGCACCACCGGTTATGTGCAGGCTAGCGTCACGGATGAAAACGGCGACATTGTGACCAATGCAGCTGGTCAGCGGATGATCGTGACCATGAAGAGCGCCAGCGACACCACCCGCTACAACGTTCCTACCATCAGCTTCGACGGTCTGGAGCCCAATACGGATTATTATCTCAAGATCAACGCGCTCAAGAATGCGAACTACCAGCTCGACGGCATCCGCGTCTACCACGCGGCAGACGAGACCGATGCTGATGTGCTGGAAGCCTATGAAGCGGAAGCTGAGCAGGACGCCAAGTATGTGAATCTGCGTGCCCTGCTGCTGGGCTCCGTGAGTGAGAATACCCTCAGCGGCGACGATACCAATGTCGCGGAAGGTGTCGTGTTCTACACCGACAGCGGCACCAGCTACAGCCTCACCAGTGATGACTACAAAACCAATAGCCCGAAGAATGAGATTTATCTCAAGGCTGGTGAAAGCGTGGCCTTCCAGATCATCGGTACCTATGAGAAGGTCGAAGTGGGCATGAGCGCTCCCAATACCAAGACCGATGGCGGAAGCGTCACGGTTACGAATGGTGAAGGAACGAAAACACAACCCGTCGCGAATGCCTTGGATCAGTATTACAGTGTTACGCCAGCGCCTGACGGCAGCGTCATGATTACGAACAGCGGAAGTACCATGATCTCCATCACCAACGTGAAGCTCAGCGGAAACTACACCGCTCCGGTATCCGGTCAAAGCCTGGAAGCCCCGCTGATGGTCTCGAAGTCCCTCATGCGGTATGCCGCTTCCTTCCCGGCGCTTGCTGCAGCCGCAGACGAGCCGGAGGAAACCGCTGCGCCGGTAGAGACTCCAGTTCCCGAGGAGACTGCAGCGCCGGAAGAGACCGCCGCACCCGTCGATACCCCGGAACCGACTCCTGCGCCTACGCCCACTCCCACGCCTGCGCCGACTCCGACACCCACGCCGGAGCAGACGCCCAGCGTGCAGAGCATCGCAAAGACGCTCTTCAGCCTGTTCAATTCCCTCAGCAAGTCCTTCGGCAGACTGTTCGGCTTCTGAAAACCCAAATCCCGACCATGCGCATCGCACCAGATGCGCATGGTTTTTTGCGTCTGTTTTTGCCGTTTCGTACATTGACAATCCGCAGCAATCATGCTAATTTGGACACAGCGAGCTTTGCAATTTCAGGGAGGGTTCAATATGGCCAAGAAGAAAACGATTCTCGATCTTTACCAGATGAAAGAAACCGGAGAACAGGCCGTCTGGATGGTGCTCTACGACGCCTGCTTTGCCTCCTATGCCGAGGAAGCCGGCATGGATATGATTCTCTGCGGCGACTCCGTCGGCATGATCGTCTACGGCTATCCCGGTACGGTGCCGGTGACCATGGACGTCTCCATCGCCCATGCCCAGGCCGTGCGCCGGGGCGCGCCCAATACCTACCTGATCGGCGATATGCCCTTCGGCTCTTACCACATCAGCGCCGAGGACGCGGTGAAAAACGCCCTGCGCTTCTATAAAGAGGCGGACGTGGACGCCATCAAGCTGGAAGGCGGCGTTGCGGTGGCGGACAAGATTCGCGCCATCGTGAACGCGGGCATGGTGGTCTTCGGCCATATCGGCCTCACGCCCCAGTCCTCCGCCGCCATGGGCGGCTTCAAGGCTCAGGGCCGCACCGCCGAGGCTGCCAAAGCCATCATCGAGGACGCCATTGCTGTCTATGAGGCGGGCGCTCGCTGCCTGCTGCTGGAGGGCGTGCCCGAGGAGGTCTGCGCCTATGTGCACAAGATGCTCCCAATCCCGGTCTACGGCATCGGCGCCGGCGCGGATACCGACGGCCAAGTGCTGCTGGCGGCGGACGCGCTGGGTATGTACAAGAACTTCACGCCGAAGTTCGCCAAGAAGTACTGTGACATCGCCGGCGTGGCCACCCAGGGCATGGCCGACTATATCAAAGAGGTCAAGGAAGGCCAGTTCCCGACTCCCAGCCACAAGTATAAGTTCACCGGCGATCTGGAGCAGCTGGACGCGGTGTTTGAGGAAATGAAGGACAAGTTCAAGAAATAAAAGGAGCTTAAAATGGCATATTTAACGGACATTGAGATCGCCCAGGCAACCAAAATGCGCCCCATCGGTGAGATCGCCGAGCTCGCCGGCGTTCCGGAGGAGTATCTGGAGCAGTACGGCCGCTATAAGGCCAAGGTGGACAACCGCCTCCTGAAGGATCTGGCGGACAAGCCCAACGGCAAGCTGATTCTGGTCACCGCCATCACGCCCACCCCGGCGGGTGAGGGCAAGACCACCACCAGCGTGGGCCTCACGGACGGCCTGCGCAAGCTGGGCAAGAACGCCGTGGTGGCTCTGCGCGAGCCCAGCCTCGGCCCGGTCTTCGGCATCAAGGGCGGCGCTGCCGGCGGCGGCTATGCCCAGGTGGTGCCCATGGAGGACATCAACCTCCACTTCACCGGCGACTTCCACGCCATCGGCGCGGCGAACAACCTGCTGGCCGCCATGCTGGACAACCACATCCAGCAGGGCAACGCCCTGG
>CAMHRJ010000278.1 GCA_946187475.1 uncultured Clostridia bacterium
GGTGATGGCCTGACCTACCAGTGGCAGTACAAGGCCCCCTCCGGCAGTTGGACGAACACGACCCTCTCCGGCAACAAGACCGACACGCTGAAGGTTGGCGCCACTTGCGGCCGCAACGGTTACCAATACCGCTGCGTCATTACCGACACATATGGCCACACGGTATCATCCGGTTCCGCGAAGCTGACGGTGCTGGGCATCAAGATTCAGCCTGCTGCCATCCGTACCGTCGCAGGCAAAGATGTCACCATGTGGGTGAGTGCCACGGGTGAGAATCTCACCTATCAGTGGCAATATCAGAAATCTGACGGCACCTGGGCGAACACCACCCTGAGCGGCGCAAAGACCCACAGGCTTTCCATCCCGGCCACCATCGGGCGCAACGGCAACGTCTACCGCTGCGTGGTCAAGAGCGGCAGTCTTTCGGTCACTTCCAATGGCGCGAAGGTTACGGTCTTCGGCATCAAGACCCAGCCGACGAATGTCACTGCGGCAGCCGGCAAGACGGCCACGATGAAGGTCGTCGCCACCGGCACGAACCTGACTTACCGGTGGCAGTATCAGACCGACGCGGGCACCTGGAAGAACACGACCCTCACGGGCGCCAAGACCGCCACGCTCTCGATTCCCGCGACGAAGGCGAGAAACGGCAACGTCTACCGCTGCGTGGTGAAGAGCGGCACTTACACCCTCACCTCCAGCGCGGCAAAGCTCACAGTCAAATAAACCCCAAAATGCAGAACCTCCCGGTCTCGATCGAGTCCGGGAGATTTTCGTTTCACTTCATTGCGTCGGCTTTTCTGTCCAGGGCGGTGTTGCGGAAATAGAGGATGATGTCGATGGTCACCATGGCGATGTCGGCGAAATAGAACCAGATGGAATAGGCCCAGACGCCGGTGCGGTGGTAGGTGATGAATTTGCCCAGCAGGCCCACCAGGTAGCCGAAGACCACGATGAACTCAAAGGCCACGCTCTTGCCCCGGGCGGTGCGGGAGCGCCAGGACTTGGAGATGTTGAAGGGCCAGGAAAAGCCAAAGGCCACCAGCATCCCGATCTCACAAAGCTGTACGATATCCATGTTTACAACTCCTCCTGCATGGAAAAGCGCGTCCACGGCGTGATCGCCGGGGGCTGCTGCTCGAAATACAAAATCTCGCCCGTGTCCGGGTGGGCAAAATGCAGCGCGTGGCTCCAGAGGGCGATGGGCCCCTCGTCGGGGAGCGTGCTGTATTTTTTGTCGCCCCAGAGGGGCAGTTCGCGGCTGGAAAACTGGCAGCGGATCTGGTGGGTGCGGCCGGTCTGGAGGTAAATCTTCACTAGGCTCAAATCCTCCGCGGTACCCAGCACCTCATAGTCCAGCACCGCCTCCTGCACGCCCTTGCCGGGCTTGGCGGCCACGTAAGTCTTCCGCTCGTTGGGGTCCCGGGCCAGCAGATCCCGATAGGTGCCGGAGAGGGTCTCCGGCGCGCCGTGGACCACCGCCAGATAGGTCTTGCCGAAGTCGTGCTCCCGGATTTGCGCCGAGAGCTTCGACGCCGCATCCGGCGTCCGGGCCAGCACCATGAGGCCGCTGACCACCCGGTCCAGCCGATGCACCGTGCGCACGCAGGCCTTGGGGTCGCCCAGCGCCGCGCGCACCAGCTCCGGCATGCCGCCGGGCTCATCCGTGGAGAGGACGCCCGCGGGCTTCACCGCCACCAATATGGACTTGTCCTGATAGAGGATCTCCATGACTTCTCCTTAGGGCAGCAGGAACTGATAGGCCGTCTGCTCAAAATAATGCTCGCCCGGCCGCAGCACTGCTGACGGGAAGGTCGGGCAGTTGGGGCTGTTCGGGAAGCGCTGGGTCTCCAAGCATACCCCGGCGTGGGGCGGATACTTGGGCCCGGGGGCCGCATCTTGGTTTACATAATTTCCGGTGTACAGCTGCACCCCGGGCATCGTGGTGTTGCAGACCATGCGCACGCCGCTGTGCTCCGCATCCAGCTCCGCGAAGGAGAGCCGGCCGCTGCGCAGGACGTAGTTGTGGTCATAGCCCCCGGCCAGGCGCAGCTGCTCCTCCGGCAGCTCCAGATCCCGGCCCAGGCGCTTGCCCCGGCGGAAGTCGAAGGCCGTGCGGGCCACGCTGCGCACCTCCCCGGTGGGGATCAGGCGGCTGTCCACGGGGGTGAACTTGTCGGAGCGGAGCTTCAGCCGGTGGCCCAGGACGCTGCCAGAGCCATCCAGATTGAAATAGCTGTGGTTGGTGAGACTCACCACCGTGGGGGCGTCGGTCTCGGCCTCGTAGGTGAAGATCAGCTGGTTGAACTCCGTCAGATGCACGGAGACCCGGTAGCGCAGATTCCCGGGGAAGCCGTCCTCCCCGTCGGGACTGAAGCCCCGGAACACCAGACCGTCGGACATGACGTCGGTATCGCAGACCTTTTTGGAAAAGCTGCCGTGAAGGTAGTTTTCGCCGTCGTTTCGGGTCAGGTGGTAAACTCGGCCGTTCAGGCGAAACTGCCCGCCGGAAATGCGGTTGGCGTAACGGCCTACCAGGGCGCCGAAATAGCAGCTGCCGGCCTCGTATTCCGAGAGGGTGTCATAGCCCAGCGCGGCATTGATCATCTTCCCGCGCACGGGCAGCAGCAGCTGCTGCAGCGTGCAGCCGTAGTTCAGGAAGGACGCCGTGACGCCGATCCGGTTTTGCAGCGTGTAGCGCGTGACGGCCTCCCCGGCGGCAGTGACGCCGAAGGGCTCGGTGGTGATGAGCATGGCGGGGCCTCCCTTCCCGAAGTGATGTTCAAAGCGAAGATGATTATAGCACAGGCGGTGAAGGAATAGCAAGTTTTTCATAGTGTGAAATTTGGAGTGTGGAGTGTGGAGTTGAACTGTGTCGGCGCTGCCAGCAAATTTGAATTTGTCGCTGAGATGGTTGATGCTCCGCACCCACTTGGCTCCCCCTCCGGGG
>CAMHRJ010000279.1 GCA_946187475.1 uncultured Clostridia bacterium
AGAAATCTGTCATATGTTTCACGCGCCAGCCGTACTTGTCCTTGATGACGCGGTGATAGGGTGTGATCACGCGGGCGTCCATGCCTAAATCAGCCAGATACTTCGGCAGGGTGCCGACCACGTCGGCCAGACCGCCGGTCTTGGCCAGCGGCGCGCACTCGGCGGCAGCCAGCAGCACGGCAGGCAGGGAATCCCGGTGTTTTTCGCGCAGCAGATCTTTCAGAAAAGCTTTCATGTCATCCTCCTTTTATTTGGCGGTGAAGGTGTAATACACGCAGCTCAGGGGCGGCAGCGTCACGCGGGCGCTGTAGGGCAGATCATTGAAGGGCTCCTTCTGCGCTTTGATCTCAGGCACATTGTGGATGCCGGCGCCGCCGAAGCGCACATCGTCGCTGCTCAGGACCTCCCGCAGGACGCCGTCCTTGGGCAGACCGATCAGGAAGTTGTCATACCGCACCGGCGTAAAGTTGCACACGCAGACCACACGGCGATGATTCCGGCTGGTGCGCATGAAGGCGATGGAGCTGCGCTCGGCGTCGTTGACGTTCAGCCACTGGAAGCCGTCCCAACTGTCCTCGATGTCCCACAGGGCCCGGTGGGCGGTGTAGAACTCGTTCAGGGCCTTGGTGTATTCCTGCATGGCCTTGTGCGGGGGATAGAGCAGCAGCAGCCAGTCCAGACCCTGCTTGTAGTTCCACTCGATGAACTGGGCAAACTCCGAACCCATGAAGGTGAGCTTCTTGCCCGGGTGGGCGAACTGATAGCCATAGAGGGCGCGGAGGGTGGCGAACTTCTCCTCGTAGGGGCCGAACATCTTGTCCACCATGGACTTCTTCCCGTGGACCACCTCGTCGTGGGAGTAGGCGAGGATGAAGTTCTCCGAGAAGGCGTACATCATGGAGAAGGTGAGCTTGTTGTGCTCAAAGCGGCGGAAATAGCTGTCGCAGGCGAAGTAGTCCAGGGTGTCGTGCATGTAGCCCATGTCCCACTTGAAGCTGAAGCCCAGACCGCCGTCATAGGGCGGCTTCGTCACCGCGGGATAGGCGGAGCTTTCTTCCGCGATGCTCATGCAGCCGGGATAAGTGGAGAGAATAGAAGAATTGAGCTTGCGCAGGAATTCCACTGCGCCCAGATTGATGTTTCCGCCCTCCCGGTTGGGGGTCCACTCACCGTCCTTGCGGCCGTAATTCAAATAGAGCATGCTGCTCACGGCGTCCACGCGGATGCCGTCGATGTGGTAGACCTCAAAGAACATCATGGCGGAGCTCACCAGAAAGCTCTGCACCTCGGGCATTTCGTAATCAAAGATCAGCGTGCCCCACTCCGGGTGGCTGGCCATGCGCTCTTCCTTGCATTCGTAAAGGAGCGTCCCATCGAACCGGGCCAGACCGTGGGCGTCTCGGGGGAAGTGGGCCGGCACCCAGTCGATGATCACGCCGATGCCCGCCTTGTGCAGGGTGTCCACCAGATACATGAAGTCCTGGGGCGTGCCGTAGCGGCTGGTAGGCGCGAAATAGCCGGAGACCTGATAGCCCCAGGAGCCCTCGAAGGGGTACTCCGTGATGGGCAGCAGCTCCACATGGGTGTAGCCCATCTCGCTGCAGTAGGCGGCCAGCTCGTCACCGATGGTGCGGTAGTTGAGTACGTTGGCGTCTTTGCCTTCCCCGGCGCGCTTCCAGGAGCCGAGATGCAGCTCATAGATGCTCATGGGGGAGCGGAAGATGTTCTTCTTCGCGCGCTTTTTCAGATAAGCGCCGTCGCCCCAGTGGTAGCCATCCAGACTCCATATGCGGCTGGCCGTGGCCGGGCCGGTCTCACAGTGGGAGGCAAAGGGGTCGGTTTTCTGGACTTCTTTCCCGTCTGCGCCGAGAACGCTGTATTTATAAAGGGCGCTGTGCTCCAGACCTTCCTTGCGGATGGCCCAGGTGCCGTCCGGCAGGCGGTCCATCGGGTCCCGCGTCACATCCCAGTCGTTGAAGTCGCCCACCAGGGAGACGCGCTTCGCGTTGGGCGCCCAGACGGCGAATTCGTGCACGCCCGGGGCCACCTCGTGGCAGCCCAGCAGCTTCCAGACGTCCGTGGCGCTGCCATTGTGGAAATCACCCAGAGCCAGGGGGCTGACCGTATAGTTTTTCAGATCCATGGAATCCCTTCTCTCTTTTTCGTGTCACTTTATTATACATGGATTTGCCGTCGATTCCAACCTTTTTTTCATAAAAAATGGCTTTGACTTTCAATTCTCCATCCACTATACTGATTTCAAGGCAGAAACGTTTACACAAGCTGGATGAATTGGGAGGGATTCTCTGTGTTTGCATTCAATCATTTCAACTTCAACGTCCTGGACCTGGAGCGCAGTCTCAAGTTTTATCACGACGCCCTGGGTCTGGACCCGGTGCGAACCAAGCAGGCGAAGGACGATTCTTTCACCCTGGTGTATCTGGGCGACGGCAAGACCGGCTTCCAGCTGGAGCTGACCTGGCTCCGGGATCGGACGGAGCCCTATGATCTGGGTGAGGAAGAATACCATCTGGCCATGGCGACCCCGGACATGGAGGCGGCCCACAAGCTCCATGAGGAGATGGGATGCATCTGCTTTGAAAACCCGTCCATGGGCATCTACTTCATCAATGACCCGGATGGGTACTGGATCGAGATCATCCCCCAGAAATAAGAAAAGGACTTGCCGACCGGCAAGTCCTTTTTAGATACTGTCGTCAATAACGATGGGCTCCGTGGGTACCTTCTTCCAGGAGAAGTCCTTCACCAGCTCCCAGGCGTGTACCGGCGCGTCCGTCTCCCGGAGACCGGCCAGCTTTGCCAGCTTCCCGGTGAGCTGTTCCGGCGTATAGCGGGCCCGCAGACCCTCGGTGCTGAGATCGCCGTCCCGCTTGGAAAGTTTTCTGCCCTCCGGCGCAACC
>CAMHRJ010000280.1 GCA_946187475.1 uncultured Clostridia bacterium
ATCACCTATATGCGTACCGACTCCCTGCGTCTGTCGGACGAGGCCCTGCGCGCTGCCAAGGGCTATATCATCGAGCATTACGGGCAGAATTACTATCCGCCCCAGACCCGGACCTTCAAAACCAAATCCGGCGCCCAGGACGCCCACGAGGCCATCCGTCCCACGGACGTGAGCCTCTCTCCGGACGTGGTGCGCAAGGACCTCACGCCGGACCAGTACCGGCTCTATCGCCTGATCTGGGGCCGCTTCACCGCCTCCCAGATGGCCAACGCCGTCTATGACAACGTGAACGTGGACGCCCTCAGCGGCGAGCACCTGTTCCGCGCCAAGTATTCCGAGCAGAAGTTCCCCGGCTACACCGCCGTCTATGAAGAGGCCAAGGACGAGGAACAGAGCGAGATCCGCCGCCCCCTGCCGGAGATGCAGGAGGGCGACGCCGTCCAACTGGAGAAGCTCTCCAAGGAGCAGCAGTTCACCCAGCCGCCCCCGCGCTACACGGAGGCGACGCTGATCCGCGCCATGGAGGAGAAGGGCATCGGCCGCCCCTCCACCTACGCGCCCACCATCTCCACCATCACCGGCCGCAACTATGTGGTCAAGGAGGGCCGCTATCTCAAGCCCACCAATCTGGGCGAGACCGTGACCCAGACCATGGAGGATTACTTTACTGACATCGTCGATCTGGCCTTCACCGCCCGCATGGAAGACAATCTTGACCGCATCGAGACCGGCGCCATGCCCTGGAAGGATGTGCTGTCCGAGTTCTATGACGGCTTTGCTGCCGAGCTCAAGGACGCGGAAGTCAAGCTGGAGGGCAAGCACATTAAGGTGCCGGATGAGGTTTCCGATGAAAAATGCGACGTCTGCGGACGGAACATGGTGGTGAAGTTCGGCAAATTCGGTCAGTTCCTGGCCTGCCCGGGCTTTCCGGAGTGCACCTTCACCAAGCCCATGGTCATCGAGATGCCCGGCAAGTGCCCCAAGTGCGGCGGACGCATCCTCAAGCGCACCAGCAAGAAGGGCTACACCTTCTATGCCTGTGAGCGTGGCCAGGAGTGCGGCTTCATGAGCTGGGAGGTTCCCACCAAGGAGTTCTGTCCGGACTGCGGCAAGACCCTCTTCAAGACCGCCGGCAAGGGTCGGAAAAAGCCCTTCTGCATCAACCCGGCCTGCACCAGCTTCGTGCCGGAGGAGCAGCGCAGCTGGCGCAAGAAAATGACCGAAGCCGCCGAGGGCGAAGCTGCGGAGAGCACCACGACGAAAAAGAAAACGACCAGAAAAACCAAAAAAGCTGAATAAGTTTGGAGTGTGAAGTGTGGAGTGTGGAGTTTAAATGCTCGACCATAGTTGGTTGATTTAAACTCCACACTCCTAACTCCAAACTCCACTCTTCTATGGAGGAAACACTATGCAGCCTGTCACCGTCATCGGCGCGGGACTGGCCGGAAGCGAATGCGCCTGGCAGCTGGCCAAGCGCGGCATCCCGGTGCGTCTCGTGGAGATGAAACCGCAAAAATATACCCCCGCCCATCACTCGCCCCTCTTCGGGGAGCTGGTATGCTCCAACTCCCTGCGCAGCGATGAGCTCACCAACGCTGTGGGCCTGCTGAAGGAGGAGCTGCGCCGTCTGGACTCCCTGGTGATGGCCAGCGCGGACGAAAACCGCGTGGCCGCCGGCGGCGCCCTGGCCGTGGACCGGGAGGGCTTTGCCCGCACCATCACCGAGCGTCTGCGCAGCCATCCCAACGTGGAGGTGGTGGAGGCGGAGGCCACCGACATTCCCGCCGAGGGCATCGTGGTCATCGCCACGGGGCCGCTGACCAGCGACGCCATGGCCGACCGGATCGCCGCGCTCTGCCCGGAGTTTGATCTCCACTTCTATGACGCGGTGGCGCCCATCGTCACCCTGGAGAGTGTGGACATGGACAGCGCCTTTTTCGCCTCCCGCTACGACAAGGGGACGGCGGATTATGTAAACTGCCCCATGGATCAGGATGAGTACACTGCCTTCGTCCGGGAGCTGGTCAGCGCCAAGGAGGCGGAGGTCCACGGCTTTGACGACGGCGGCGTCTTCGAGGGCTGCATGCCCGTGGAGGTCATGGCCCGCAGAGGTGAGGACACCCTGCGCTACGGCCCGCTGAAGCCCGTGGGCCTGCGGGATCCCCGGACGGGGAAGGACAACTACGCCGTGGTGCAGCTGCGGCAGGACAACGCCGAGGGCACGCTCTACAACCTCGTGGGCTTCCAGACCCACCTGACCTGGGGCGAGCAGAAGCGGGTGTTCTCCATGATCCCGGCGCTGAAAAACGCGGAGTTCGTGCGTTACGGCGTCATGCACCGCAATACCTATCTGAATTCTCCCAAGCTGCTGGACGCATGCTATCGGCTCAAAAGCGAGCCCCGCATCCGCTTCGCCGGCCAGATGACCGGCGTGGAGGGCTATGTGGAGTCCTGCGCCTCCGGCGCCCTGGTGGGCATCGAGACCGCCGCCGAGGTGCTGGGGCTGGAGGCTGTGGACTTCCCCCAGGAGACTGCCATCGGCGCTCTGGGGCGCTATGTCTCCGGCGGCAGCGTGGGCGATTTCCAGCCCATGAACATCAATTTCGGAATCATCAGGGAGCTGGGTTATCGGGTGAAGGGCAAGCGGAACAAAAACGCCGCCATTTCCGAACGGTCCCTGAACATCCTTTCGGAGCTGAAACAAGAGAAAGAGGTTTTGAAGTTATGAAGATCATCTTTGACGCCATGGGCGGCGACAACGCCCCGGAAGAGATCGTAAAGGGCGCCCTCCAGGCCCGGAAGGAGCTGGGTGTGGAGATCGTCCTTGTGGGACAGAAGGAGGCTGTTCAGGCCGTTCTGCCTGCTGGCGAGACCGCCGAGAT
>CAMHRJ010000281.1 GCA_946187475.1 uncultured Clostridia bacterium
CCTCAGCGGCGTCACCGGCGTCAAGGCGGACAAGCACTCCACCGGCGGTGTGGGGGACAAGACCTCCCTGGTGCTGGTGCCCATGATGGCTGCCTGCGGCGTGAAGATGGCGAAGATGTCCGGCCGCGGCCTGGGCCACACCGGCGGCACCATCGATAAGCTGGAGAGCTTTCCCGGCTTCGACACCGCCCTGACCATGGAGCAGTTTTTGAGCAACGTGGAGACCGTGGGCATGGTCATCTCCGGCCAGAGCGCCAATCTGGACCCGGCGGATAAAAAGCTCTATGCCCTCCGGGACGTGACCGGCACCGTGCCCAGCATCCCGCTGATCGCCAGCTCCATCATGTCCAAGAAACTGGCCGCCGGCGCGGACGTCATCGTGCTGGACGTAAAGTGCGGCGGCGGCTCCTTCATGCAGACCCCGGAGCAGGCCAACGCCCTGGCCACCGAGATGGTGGAGATCGGCAAGGGCGCCGGACGCAAGACCGTGGCCGTCATCACGGACATGGACCAGCCTCTGGGCTTTGCCGTGGGCAACGCCTTGGAGGTGCGGGAGGCCATCGAGGCGCTTAAAGGTGCCCGCCCCGGGGAACTTATGGAGCTCTGCGACGTGCTGGGCAGCGCCATGCTCCTGGCCGGCGGCCTCGCCCCGGATGAGGCTACTGCCCGCGCCATGCTGGAGGAAGCCATCTCCAGCGGCGCTGCGCTGGAAAAGCTCCGCACCCTCATTACCGCCCAGGGCGGCGACGCCTCGGCCCTGGACGATCTCAGCCTCCTGCCCACCGCACCGGTGCAGGTGGAGGCTACCTCGAATGTGGAAGGTTATGTAAACCATATTGACGCCGCCGACGTGGGCATCGTGTCCATGCATCTGGGCGGAGGTCGTGCCACCAAAGAGAGTGAAATCGACCTGCGGGTGGGGCTGGTGCTCCACAAGAAGGTTGGAGATTATGTTAACCTCGGAGAGAGCTTCGGTACCATCCACGCGGCGGACGAGGTCAGCGCCGAAGAGGCGGTGAAGCTCCTGCGCGGCTGCTACCACCTGAGCCCCGAGCCGCCGGAGCCCACGCCCTTCATCAAGGGGATCGTGCGCTGATGAAGCCTGCATTTGACGAGCTCTGGCCGGGAACGCGGTTCCTTGCCGGGAACGGCGCTTTCCCGCTGGGCACGGACTCCGTGCTGCTGGCGGACTTCGCCCGGGGCAGCGGCCGCATCCGGCGGGTGGCGGACCTGGGCTGCGGCGGAGGCGTGCTCACGGTTCTGCTGCTGCAGAAGTTTCCACAGTCCACGGCCTTTGGCATCGAGATCCAGCCCGCCGCGGCGGAGCAGTGCCGGGGGAATCTGGAACTGAATGATCTTTTTGACCGCGCCGAAATCGTCACCGGCGACCTGAGATCGCGGGAAAACCTGCCCGAGGCCGGGAGCTTCGATCTGGTGGTGTCGAATCCGCCCTATTTCCCCTCCGGCAGCGGCTATACCGCTCCGGAGGCCGAGCGCGCCGAGGCCCGGGACGAGCGCAGCTGCACCTTGGCGGACGTCTGTAAGGCGGCGGCTTATCTCACCCGCTGGGGCGGCACCTTTGCCGTCGTCCACCGCCCGGAGCGGCTGTCGGAGCTCTGCTGCGCACTGACGAAGGTGGGGCTGGAGCCCAAGCGCCTGCGCATGGCAGCCTCGAAAATTGGTGCCGCGCCCAGCCTGATCCTGCTGGAAGCCCGGCGGGGCGGCAAGCCGGGCCTCACCATCGAACCAACCCTGGCGCTCTATGACGCCGACGGCACCGACTCCGCCGAGAGCCGGAGAATCTATCACTTGGAGTAACACTATGAGCGGAATTCTGTATCTGGTCGCGACGCCCATCGGGAATCTGGGCGATCTCTCCGTCCGTGGGCTGGAGACGCTGCAAAGCGCCGACTTCATCGCTGCGGAGGACACCCGCGTCACGGCCAAGCTTTTGAACCATTTTGAAATCAAAAAGCCTCTGGTGAGCTATTACGAGCACAACAAGCGCCAGAGCGGGGAGAAGATTCTCGCCCGGCTCCTGGCGGGGGAGACTTGCGCCTTGGTGACGGACGCGGGCATGCCCGCCATCTCCGACCCCGGGGAAGATTTGGTGCGCCTCTGTGCCAAGCACGGAGTCACGGTCCAGGCCATTCCCGGCTGCTGCGCCGCCGTAACGGCCCTGGCCCTCTCGGGCCTGCCCACCCAGCGGTTTTGCTTCGAGGGCTTTCTCGCCGTGTCGGGCAAGGGCCGCACGGAGCATCTGGAGCAGCTGAAAACCGAGCGCCGGACCATGATTCTCTACGAAGCACCTCACAAGCTCCTGCGCACCCTGCAGGACCTGATGGACGCCTTGGGCCCGGAGCGGGAGATCGCCCTCTGCCGGGAGCTGACGAAGCTCCACGAGGAGACCCTCCGCACTACGCTCTCCGGCGCCATGGCGCACTTTACTGAGACGCCGCCCAAGGGCGAATTCGTGCTGATCCTCAAGGGCGCGGAGCCCGCCGAGCAGACCGTCACGGAGGAGGAAGCTCTCCGTCGGGTGGCGGCGCTGCAGGAATCCGGCCTCTCCCTCAAGGACGCCTGTAAGCAGGCGGCGGCGGAGACGGGATTTGCGAAAAACATCCTCTATCGCCGGGCTGTCGAGAGTTGACACCTCCCGCCGAAGCGGGTATAATGAGCGTTGCGAATTGCCGCCATGGTGGAATGGCAGACACCGTGGACTTAAAATCCACTGGGAGCGATCCCGTGCCGGTTCAAGTCCGGCTGGCGGCACCACGTCAGAACAAGCCCGCAAGGTCATGTGGCAGCGCAAGCACTGCCGCATCGACCGGCGACCTTGTTTTTCCTTTTCAGCCGCGACCCGCTGACGCTGGGCTCGCG
>CAMHRJ010000282.1 GCA_946187475.1 uncultured Clostridia bacterium
GGAGAACTGCAAATGGAAGACAACTACAAGCTGTCCGGGCGCTCAAAATTGAGCTATGCCCTGGGCGCGGTGGGGAAGGACATGGTCTACATGCTCTCTGCCAGCTATGTCCTGTACTATTTCCAGGATCTGCTGGGTGTCAGCGCTGTGGCCATGGGCATCATCCTCATGGCGGCCCGCGTGTTCGACGCGTTCAACGACCCCATCATGGGCGTGATTGTTGCCAAGACCAAGACCCGCTGGGGCAAGTTCCGTCCCTGGCTGCTGATCGGCACGGTCACCAACGCCATCATCCTGTTTCTCATGTTCGCCGCGCCTCCGAAGCTGGACGGCGCAGGTCTGACCGCCTATGCCGCTGTGTTCTACATCCTCTGGGGCGTCACCTACACCATGATGGACATCCCCTACTGGAGCATGATCCCGGCCTTCACCAAGGGCGGCAAAGAGCGTGAGAATCTCACCACCCTGGCCCGCACCTGCGCGGGCGTGGGCAGCGCCATCATCACCATCGCCACCATGGCCGTGGTGCCCATGCTGGGCAAAATGTTCGGCGGCGTGGAGGGCAACGCCGGCGAGATCGTGGGCTTCAAGTATTTCTCCCTGATCATTGCGGCGCTGTTCGTCCTCTTCACGGTGCTCATGTGCATCAACATCAAGGAGAAATCCACCGCCGAGATGAAGACCGCAGGCGTGGGCGAGATGTTCCGCGCTCTGGTGCAGAACGATCAGGCCATGACCGTTACGCTGACCATCGTGCTCATCAACATGAGCATCTACATCACCTCCAACCTGGTCATCTACTTCTTCAAGTATGACTTCGGCGGCACCGGCTGGAACAACGCCTATGTGCTGTTCAACATGTTCGGCGGCGCCATCCAGGTCCTCTCCATGATGGCTTTCTATCCGCTGCTCCGCCGGAAGTTCACCAGCCTGCAGATCTTCTACATCTGCCTGGGCATGGCCGTGGTGGGCTACGCGGTGCTGCTGCTCCTGGCCTTCACGAACATGAGCAGCGTCTTTGTCCTCTTCATCCCCGCTTTCTTCATTTTCGCGGCCAACGGCATGCTCACGGTCATCACCACCGTGTTCCTGGCCAATACCGTGGACTATGGCGAGCTGAAGAACAACCGCCGCGACGAGAGCGTCATCTTCTCCATGCAGACCTTCGTGGTGAAGCTGGCCTCCGGCGTCGCCGCCCTGGTGGCATCCATCTGCCTGAGCCTGACCCATCTGCAGTCCGGCACGGATGTCTCTGCTGCCGACGCGGTACAGGACTTTTCCGCCGCCGTCACTCTGGGGCAGAAGACCGGTCTGCGCATGACCATGGCCGTCATCCCGATCATCGGCCTGATCATCGCCCTCTTCTGGTTCAAGAAGCGCTACATCCTCACCGACGAGAAAGTTTCCGAGATCGCCGCCGAGGTGCAGAACCGCCGCGCGGCCCAGTAAGATGCTATTTCAATAAAAATGTGCTGTCGAGAGACAGCACATTTTTTATTCCATCAAAGCAGCTAAGGCCGGTCCCGCGCTGCTGCCGAAGAGCTGGGCCGCCCGGATGGCCTCCTGCAGGGTGTTGCCGCTGCTGCCGATCTCAATGAGCAGCATCCCGGGGCTCAGATGCTGGTTGTACCGCTCGTTCACCAGGGTGATGGGCCGCATCAGCGTGGGGTGGGCGGCGTCTGCCGCGTCCTGCAGGTACACCGCCAGCCGGAGGTTCCGCTCCCAGTTGGGGTGCTCCAGTCCCAGACCATCGGTGCCCACCAGCAGCATCACCTGGGCCGCCGCGGCCCCGTCGGGCAGCTCTGCCACAGTCTTGTACACCACGGATTCCGAGCACAGGGCGTCCCGGTGCAAATCGATGACCACGGCAATCTCCGGGTGCTCCGCCAGGGCGGCTTCCACGGTGTCCCGGCTGCGGCTGTAGGCCCCGGTGTAGCTGGGGTAGTCGTGGATGGTCCGGTCGTGGAGCACCGTGAGCCCGGCTTCCTCCAGGGTGTCGGCCAGCACGTCACCCACCCGGACAATGTTGTAGTTGGCGTCCTCGGTGCGCAGGGTGTCGCTGGCGTCATAGCGGTCGCTGTCTGTGGGGGTGTAGGCCTCGCTGGTGTGGGTGTGGACGATCAGCACCTGCACGCCCTCCCGTGACAGACTGAGCCACGGCCCCTGGGCCAGCAGCGCCGCCAGATCCGGGCTGTAGTCCGTCTCGTTTTTCATGGTCAGCCCGCCGGGAAAGGCGGTAGGCAGAATCGGCAATCCCTCCGGCGTCTGGGTCGGGACGTGATCGTCGGCCGGATCCAGCAGGGAAGTGGGCGTGGGCTCCGGCTCCGGCGTCGGTTCCGGCGTGGGGGTCACCCATACGGTCTGCTCCTGCACCTGAGGCGGCGCGCCCAGCTCCAGCCGCACGGCAGTCTCCAGAATCCGCTCCGGACTCACCGCCCGCTGCAGACTGCCCGCCGCCGCGGCCAGTGCCAGCACCATGCCCAGCACCGCCGCCAAAACACTCCAGATTCCTCTGCCGGCTCTCAAAGAACGCGCCACCTCCGTTTCACCGAAAAGCATATGCCCTCCGGCATCGGATTATGTCCCGGGATTGCCTCCCGGAAGGCGGTGGCGGCTCGGTGGCGCTGAAACAGGCAAAACGCACAGTTTTTCTCCCCGGAGTGGGGCAGAACGTGAAAAAGCCCTGAAAAACCCGGGGAAAAGATTTACATAATCCAAAAATCTCGTACCGAAATAATGAAAATAGTTGACATAAGCAAAGAATGCAGGATTTTTTTCATCGCAAATGTAAACAATTTTCGGTGCCGTCGACGGAACTCGTCAAAGTTCATCAACCTGCACAAACACAACATATGGTGTTTTAAATCTTTGAAAAAT
>CAMHRJ010000283.1 GCA_946187475.1 uncultured Clostridia bacterium
GTGAAGATGACCAGCGCGATGGCAAGCCAGCCGCGGTCGCCGAAGGCGTCGTTGGACCAAACGCCGGAGGCGTAGTCCATGACGTAGTACAGTCCGCCGAGACCGGCGATCATGCTGCCGATGCAGGTGGCGAGGTACTTATACTTCTGCACATTGATGCCGGCGGCGTCTGCCGTCTGGGGATTCTCGCCCACGGCGCGCAGATGCAGGCCCGTGCGGGTCTTGTTGAGCACATGGGCGCTGATGAAGGCGATGATCACGGCCAGATAGGCCAGGAAGCCGTAGCTCAGGAAAATCTTGCCGAACCAGCCCAGCTTGGAGGCAAAGGGCAGCGCAGCGGCAAAATACTTGTGGGTGGCGGAAAGCGCAATGCTGGGCACGTCGCTGCCGGAGAGCTTGATGAGCGAGCCGCCGAAGAAGTTGCCGAAGCCCACGCCGAAGGTGGTCAGGGCAAGGCCGGTGACGTTCTGGTTGGCGCGGAGCGTGACCGTCAGGAAGCAGTACAGCAGGCCCATGAGGAGCGAGCCGACGAGGCAGCTCAGAAGCGGGATGCCGACAGCGAGGACGGCGTTCATCTCCGCCGCCGTGGTGGACTGCTCATAGAGAAAGGCGCCGATGACGCCGCAGATGCCGCCCACGTACATGATGCCCGCGATGCCCAGGTTCAGGTTGCCGGACTTCTCGGTGATGGTCTCGCCGGTGCTGCCGTAAAGCAGCGGGATGCCCTGCATGATGGCGCGGGGGATGAAGGCAGTGAAATCAAACATTTGCAGTCCCTCCCTTCTCTGCGGTGACTTTCTCGCGCTTGCGGAAGCTCACCTGATAGCGCAGGAAGAACTCGCAGCCGATGATGAAGAAAATGATGATGCCGGTGAGGATGTCGCTGAAGGCCTGGTTCAGACCGAAGACCGTGGACACCTCGCTGGCGCCGCGGCCCATGAACACCAGCAGCAGACTGGTGAAGATCATGGAGATGGGATTGAACTTGGCAAGCCAGGAGACCATGACCGCCGTGAAGCCCTGGCCGCCGGCCAGCGTAGTGGTGATGGTGTGGCTGGTGCCGGCCACCAGCAGAACGCCCACCAGACCGCACAGGGCACCGGAGAGCAGCAGGGTGCGGATGATGACCCGCTCCACCTTGATGCCCACGTAACGGGCAGTGCGCTCGCTCTCGCCCACAACGGCGATCTCATAGCCGTGCTTGGAGTAGCTGAGGTAGAAATAGACGAAGATCGTCATGGCAGCGATGATCAGGATGTTCAGCAGATAGCGGTTGCCGCCGATCATGGGGAACCAGCCGGCCTCGGTGGAGGCGTTGATGATGCCCACGGTGCCGGAGCCCTTGGGGACCTCCCAGATGATGATGTAGTAGGCCACCAGCTGGGTGGCGACGTAGTTCATCATGAGGGTGAAAAGGGTCTCGTTGGTATTCCACTTGGCCTTGAAAATGGCGGGGATCACGGCCCAGACCGCGCCCGCAGCAACGCCGGCCAGGACGGTGACGGCGATGAGGGCGCCATTGGGCAGCTTGCTGCCCAGGAGGATCATGCAGGCCGCGCTGGCGAGGGAGCCAGCCAGGACCTGACCCTCGGCGCCGATGTTCCAGAAGCGCATCTTGAAGGCCGGGGTCACGGCCAGGGAGATGCCCAGCAGGATGGACAGATTCTGCAGCAGGATCCAGATTCTGCGCTTGGTGCCCACGGCGCCGGAAATGATGGTGCCGAAGACGCTGATGGGATTCTCGCCGGTGGTCAGGGTGGTCACCAGGGCACAGAGAATCAGCGACAGGGCGATGGCAATGAAGCGGATGCCCCAGGTGTGGTACCACGGGAGGCTGCCGCGCTTGACGATATGGAACAGGGGTTCCTTTTGCTGTTTATTCATCCGATTTGCTCCCTCCCAGTCGGGTCATCATCATGCCCACCTCGCGCTTGGATGCGCCGCGGCCGGGCACGATGCCGCTGACCTTGCCGCCGCAGAGCACGAGGATGCGGTCCGACAGCTCCAGCAGCACGTCCAGGTCCTCGCCGACGTAGATGACGGCGACGCCCTCGGCCTTCTGGCGGTTGATGAGATCGTAGATCGTATAAGAGGAGTTGATGTCCAGACCGCGGACGGCGTAGGCCGTCAGCAGCACGGTGGGCGCGGAGGAAATCTCACGGCCGACCAGCACCTTCTGGACGTTGCCGCCGGAGAGACGGCGCACCGGCGTGCTGACGCCGGGGGTGTTGACCTCCAGCTCCCGCACCACGGTCTCGGCCAGCTTTTTCGGCGTACGGCGGTCGGTGAAGACACCCTTGCCCTTTCGGAAGGAGCGGAGCATCATGTTGTCAGACAGGTCCATGTTGCCCACAAGGCCCATGCCCAGACGGTCCTCCGGCACGAAGCTCAATGCAACGCCCATCTCCGCGATGGAGAGGGGGTCTTTGCCCAGCAGCTCTTCCCGCTCGCCCTCGTCGGTGATGTAGCAGATGCTGCCCTTCTCCGTGGGCTGCAGGCCGGCAATGGCCTCCAGCAGCTCCTTCTGGCCGCAGCCGGAGATGCCTGCGATGCCGAGGATTTCGCCGGAGTTGGCGGTGAAGCTCACATCGTCCAGCTTCAGGATGCCGTCCATGCTGCGCACGGTGAGGCCCTTGACCTCGATGCGGGGCTTGGGATTCACGGGCTCGGGGCGGTCGATGTTCAGCGTGACGGCGTGGCCCACCATCATGTTGGTCATCTCCTGGGCGTTGGTCTCCTTGGTGAGCATGTCGCCCACAAACTGGCCATGGCGCAGGACGGCCACGCGATCGGAGAGGTCCTCCACCTCGTGCATCTTGTGGGTGATGATGACGATGGCCTTGCCGTCGTCGCGCATGTTGCGCAGCACGGC
>CAMHRJ010000284.1 GCA_946187475.1 uncultured Clostridia bacterium
GGCAGAGAAGGGTCTTCCTCCACGATCTCCCGCAGCCCCAGATACCGCTGGCAGAGAAGTGTAACGGTTTTCGCCAGCCGCAAATGTCCGGTTTCTTCCAGCAGCGGCTGAAGTGCTTCCCACTGATCCGCCGGAAGCGTGTGAACGTACATCATCCAGTCTATGATCTGCCGAAATCCCAAACCCGACCGAAGATGCTGGTTGATATGGAATATCAAAACAAGCCCGTTGAGGGTCGCCGGGAGTACCGGGAACCTGTGTCCTTCGATTTCATGCCATTCCCGCGCGTCGATACCGGCTTCAAAGAACGCCATCCACTTTTCATCGGATTCGGCAACGAGGGGAATGCGTCTGTGCAATTCAAAGCGAATAGCATTTTTTGCATAGCCATAGTGGTGGCTGGTCATGTTCTTTTCATCGGTCAGGGCATAGCCGTTTGTTTCCAGCAGCGCCGCGGCTTTTTCAAAATCCGCGCGCCTGACCAGAAAATCCACGTCGCCCATAGAACGCAGGGTCGGGTGGGGATAGGCCATGGCCGCCGCCGCGCCCTTGAGGATCACGCAGGGAATGTCGTTTGCCTCCAGCAGCTGCAAAAGCTGATCCTGCGCATGCATCACCCGCGCCCACTCGGCCTGACGCAAGCGGCAATGCTTGAGCCATGGCGCGGCGTCCAGGTGGGACGGGAGCCACTCGCCGGCCAGAGAGGCCACGGTCTGCTGCTTCATCTCTTCATATACGGGCTGCCAGTCAGAAAGAGGAACATCCTCATTCGTAAACAGAGAGGCCCGGAGAACATCAAACATATCTGCCATATTTATACCCTTCCCAGTAGTTTTTTGATGACCGGCAAAAGCCCCGTCTTGCGGGCGGCGCGCACGGCCAGGCGGCGGCAGCGCACAAAAAGGACCCGCAGGGGATAAACGCCGTGCCAGAGGCAGGCGTAGAGCCGATAGCCCGGCTCCGTCACCTCGTGCCGCCTGCCCTTGCGCTGAAAGCCCGTCAGCACGCCGATCACGGCGCTGTCCGGCACATGCTCGACGGCATAGGTATTGTCGCCGCGAATCAGGTAATGGTTGCCCGCCACACCGATCACCCGGTGCAGTATATAGGCCTCCCCGCGCTTGTACAGCGCCACGTCATACTTCTTTAAACGCGAAGCGGGGACCCGGATGGTCACCAGATCCCTGTTCTGCCGCAGCATGGGCTCCATGCTCACACCGTGGGTCTTATAGACGAGATAACCGTCACGGGCCAGCAGCTCCTCAAAGGAGGCGCTCATTCCTCCAGCGCATTGATGCCCCGCAGGGTATCCAGGGTTTGCTTTACATCGGCGGCAATCGTCTCTCTGGGCGCGTCGTACTTCGCGCACATCTTATCCACGATGGCCGCCTCGGTGGTCTCCACCTTCAGGCAGTCCACGATAAAAGCGGCGGATTTGTTGCCGCGCACCACGCCCTGGAACGCCACCGCGCCCGCGGGCACCAGGAACAGGGTGTCGTCGATGTCCTGGGTGATGAAATCAGCTTTCAGCTTCATATTATCTCTCCTTAGCAGTTGGGGTCCGATTCCTCCGCAGGCGCGCTTTCGTCCTGCTTGAGCAGCCCCGGCAGTTCAGACCGCACCAGCAGTTCGCGCACCTCGCGGCAGTGGTTTTGGATATTGGGACAGTTGTGGAAGGACGTGCAGTCCGGCAGATAGGGACATTTTCTGCATTTCTCCGGGGTGACGTCCGTCCGGCTGAAGGCGCGCATCGCGGCCTCGTCGGTCACGCCGCGCCATATATCCCCGTAATAGCCCTCGTCCGGGCAGTGTTCGCAGAGGTTCAACCGTCCGTCCGGCAGGATCACCGCGCTCCGGCCGCTGTCTGCCATGCAGTGGTTGGCCCGGAGACGCTTGTAAAGCCCGTGGTTGGAGGTGCTGTGGAAGCCCGCCGCTTCGATCAGGGGATTGGCGTCCACGACCTTCCGCCACATCGCCACGGTGTCCGCCCCCGCGCGCACGTCGAACAGGGGTGCGAAGTAGATGCTCACATGGGTCTTGTTCACCACGCCCTCGGCCATGTCCTTCAGATACCGGGGGATGCCGTCCCAGTTTTTCCCGTCCACATTGCAGCGGACGCTGACGCGAATGCCCGCCGCGCTCAGGGCGCTGATGCTCTCCATCACCCGGTGATAGTAGTCGTGATCGGCATAATAGCGCTTGCGGGAAATGTAATCCTGCTCCGCGCCGTCCATGGAGATCTGGATTTTGGAAAGGTTCCAGTCGCCCGACATTTTCTGAACGATCTCCGGGGTGAGCAGGCTCCCGTTGGAGATCATGCTGGATTTGTATTCCACCCCCGCCTCCCGCAGGGCCTCGCACACCCGGTCGATGGCTTTGACCATCAGCAATGGCTCACCGCCAAACCATGTCAGGCTCACCGGGTTTTCCCCATGGGTATCCAGTATGAAGCGGATCAGCTGCTCCACGGTCTCCGGGGTCATGGTGATTTGCTCTCGACCCGTCTCGTAGCAGTAGACGCACCGGGCGTTGCAGCCGAGGGTGGGCAGTATAATGTAGCCCGACAGGCCCTTTTTCCGGTTCATGGCCCGAAGCAGGGCGGAAACCTGGTTGTAGAGAGCGCACTCGTCCTTATCCTCAGGCACAAGGAAGCGGGCCGCGATCAGGTCGTCGCAGCCCTCTCCCGCCCTGGCTGACACGGGCAGCACGCCCTCCACGCACTGCTTGGTCAGGTTGTTGAACAGGTACAGCTTTCCTTCCTGCTCGAAGGGCAGCACGAACTGGGAGGGAATATATTTCACGCCCGGCTGCGGCCTGACGGGCGGCAGG
>CAMHRJ010000285.1 GCA_946187475.1 uncultured Clostridia bacterium
CAGGCCGAAGCCGGCATTCCGCAGGGCTATGCCGATGGCCGCCGTCTGCGCCCATTCTCTGGGTGAGACGGAGGGCTTGTCCGGCGCTTCGCCCCGGGATGCGCTGGCCTCCGCCAGATAGCAGTCCGCGGGATCCTTGTAGCTGGGATAGACCCGGGCGGTGGCCACAAAGCAGTCCTTGCCGGGCTCCGTGGTGACCGCAATCTTTCCCTCGGGGTACCTCATGCGGAACCAGGCCATCTGGATCATCACGGGCAGGCGCTTGCGCACCTCTCCGCTCCCCAGATCGGTGAAGTCCACGGCAAAAGGCGCGGGGTCGAAGCCGTCCACAGCGTTGATTTTGGCGATCTCCGCCAGCATGGTATTTTTGTCAGCCATTTTTCTTTCTCTCCTTTACTGAAGCTGAATGTGGATGTAGGTTTCCCGATACTGAAGCCAGATCGGCAGGAAGGTGTTGACCAGCTTGCAGACGGCACCCTTGTACTGATCCGGGGTGCTGACCTTGAAGCTGGAGAACTGACGCCGGTTTTCCCTGACCACCCGCAGAAGGGATTCCTCCGCGGTCTGGCGGCGCTTCATCCCGGCCTCGTCCGCCCGGGAACCGAACTTGCGTTCTCCCAGCAGAAGCTGGATGTAGGCGTCCACCAGCTGATAGTGGAAGGCCAGCGTCTTGCCGTCATTGCTGACGGGAGCGGTCTTGCAGATGATCTGGAAGGTGTCGATCACATCCACACGGTAGTTGAGCTCCAGCATGGGGAGCAGCGTGTCCACGGGGAGCTTGCCGGCGGCGCTCTGGGCGTTCCAGGCGCTCTGGCGGAGTCTGTATTGTTCTAACACGGTAGCCATAGTTATAGATCCTTTCTGTTTTCAGATTTGATTGTCCGCAGCCGGTGGGCCAGGCAGGTGCCCCGGCGCTCGGCGTCAGTGCGGTTGATGGCCATGCACAGGGCACGGCGTTCGCCCACGATGATGACCTTCTCCTTCCCGCGGGTGATGGCGGTGTAGACGAGAGGCCGGGTGAGCATGATGTAATGTGCAGTCTGCAGGTTCAGGATCACGGATCGATACTCCGCGCCCTGGGATTTGTGGACGGTGGAGGCGTAGCCCAGATCCAGCTGGTCCAGCATGGACAGGTCATATTCCGCGATCCTGCCGCCGAAGTTCACCTGAAGCAGGGTGTCGTCGCCGTCTTCATGGATGGAGGTGATGTAGCCGATGTCGCCGTTGCTGACGTCCCGGAAGTTCCGGATCTGCATGACCTTGTCCCCGCAGCGGAAGACGCGGCTGCCGCAGCTGACCTCGGCCTTGCCGGGCATGGGCGGATTCAGCAGATCCCGCAGCCTCTGATTGAGGGCGTTCACGCTGGTCTCCGTCTTCTGCCGGTAGGGCGTCAGCAGGGCCACGTTGTCCACGCCGCAGCGGCGGACCTCCTGCAGATAGAGCTGCACCATGGTCTCGGCAGAATCCGGGAGCTGGGGTGAGTTCACGAACTGAAAGTCCGAGCCGTACTCCAGGGCCAGGTTGCCGTGCCGGATGAGCTTGGCGTTGATGGCGATCCGGCTGCCCTCCCGCTGGCGGTAGACCTTGTCCAGCCGCACCACAGGAACACAGCCGCTTGCAATCATCTCGCTCAGCACCGCGCCGGGGCCGACGGAGGGAAGCTGGTCGGCGTCGCCGATCAGCACCACCTGACAGCCCGGCTTGACAGCGTCAAAGAGGGCGCTTGCCACGTAGATGTCCAGCATGGATATCTCGTCCACCAGCAGCAGGTCCGCAGTCAGCGGCGTCGGCGTGCCGAAGCTGCCGTCGTCGCCGGCGTAGAGCCCGATGGCCCGGTGGACCGTGGAGGCGGGATGCCCAGTGGATTCCTCCATCCGTCTGGCTGCCCGCCCGGTGGGCGCGCAGCAGACGATGTGAGCCTTTGGATTGTGCTTTTGGTAGATATCCAGAATGGCCTTCTGGATCATGGTTTTGCCGGTGCCGGGGCCGCCGGTGATGACGGTCAGGCGCTCGGTCAGGGCCGTTTCGATGGCAGCCTTCTGTTCTGCGGCAAAGCGGATTTTCAGATGTGCTTCCTCGGCAGAGATCTCCTTACTGATAAACACGCTGGGAATGGCCTTATTTCTGTCACTTTGTGTAATAATTTTTTCTGCCAGGTGCTGTTCCAGCCAGGCGGTGCGCTCCCGGTAGACGAAGCCGAGATAGGAGGTCAGCCGACCGTCCGCCAGCATACGGGCGGCGCGGTTGGCCAGCATCTCCTCCGTCAGCTCCGGCGTGTCCAGGAGCAGCAGGCAGGCGGAAATGAATTTGTGCTTGTCCATGCACAGGTGGCCTCTGCTCTCCGCGTCAGCCAGGGTGAACAGCAGCGCCTGATCCACCCGTTCCGCCGAGGCGCGGGGCAGCCCCATGGACATGGCGATGCGATCCGCCGTGTGGAAGGAGATGCCCGCCACCTCGCAGAGACGGTAGGGATGGTTCTGCACGATGTTCAGCGTCTGTCTGCCGTAGATCTCAAAGAGCTTGACCGCCCGGTTGGCTGTGATGCCGTGGGGTGCCAGAAAGGCCACCACGTCCCTTGCCGCCCGGTTTGCCAGGTAGGAGTCCCGGATGCGCTTGAGCCGGCCGGGGCCGATGCCGCGCACGGTGAGCAGCTGGTCCGGGTCGTGATCCAGGATGTCCAGGGTCTGATCCCCGAAGCACGCATAGATCTTCTCGGCGACCTTTGGCCCGACGCCTTTGATCTGCCCGGAGGTAAGATACGCCAGGATCCCTTCCCGGGTGGGGATCAGGATCTCGTCGTATTGCTCCACCTCATACTGCATCCCAT
>CAMHRJ010000286.1 GCA_946187475.1 uncultured Clostridia bacterium
GAATCTTAATCTGTTGCCCGACTTTCAAAGGGGTATCCACACTTATCCCATTATACACTTCCATATAGCACTCCATTCCTTCGCCCAAATAGGTACGGGAAAGACGCTTGAGTGTTTGTCCCGGTTTTACGGTAATCACCTCTGCAGTACCTATGATCTTATATGCGCCCGTGCGTACGCGCGAATCCATCTTCTCATATTGATCGAATGCTGAAGTTTGTGACTGTTCCACTTTCTTTGGCTGATCCACTGGCTTGGGCTGTTCCACTGGTTTGGGCTGTTTCGCTGGTTTGGGCTGTTCCACCTTAACTGGTTCAACCGGTTCCTGTACTTCCTGTTGTGTGGACACTTCAGTCGTGTCAACGACCGCTGTTGGATTAACAGCGACCTTTTCGATGGTATCATTAGCTATTGCGTCCTCAACAACCAGTGCCTGTTGTTCAGGCTGTATCGCCATCTCCTCGATAACGGACAAAAGCTCCAGATGCTCGGTGTAGTGTGCAGGGATGGCGCTGCGGCCGAACAGGGTGCCCATGAGGTTGCCGCAGACGGCTCCGGTCGAATCGCTGTCTCCGGAGTGGTTGACGCTGCTCACGATGGCGTCATAAGACATGAACTCCACCGGATAGCCCAGGGCGTCGCCGACGGCCCCGCCGACCATGCAGCCGAAGATCTGATCCCGGCTGCGGGCTGTGCGTCTGTCGTTTTCTCTCATGATCGAATCCGTAACCGCGCCTGGGGCCGCGAAATGCGTGCCATATCCCCGTTTCGATTGCATATTCAGCAAAAAATGGGTAACTTCGCACAGCAATTAATCTTTTTGCATGATGAAATCACTTGGAGCAAAGCCGTATCTTTTCCCGATGCCTACCTACATGATCGGGACCTATAATGAAGACAACAGCGTGGACGTCATGATGATGGCCTGGGGCGGCATCGTGGATTTCAAGATGGTGGCCCTCAATCTGGAGGCAAGCCACAAGACCGTCAAGAACCTGCGCGACCGCATGGCCTTCACGCTCTCCATTCCCGGGACGGACACCCTCAAAGAGTCTGATTATCTGGGCACTGCCAGCGGCAACAAGGTGCCGGACAAGTTCGCCGTCAGCGGCCTTCACGCCGTCAGGAGCGAGAAAGTGGACGCTCCCGTCGTCACGGAATACCCCGTCACGCTGGAATGCAGAGTGGTGGAATTCCAGGACCAGCCCTACGGTCTGCGCGTCCTCGGCGAAATCGTGGATGTGCTGGCCGACGAGAAGGTGCTGGACGAAAAGGGCAAGATCGACGTGTCCAGAATCGGCGCCTTCGCCTTCGACCAGATGCGGAACGACTATTACGCCATCGGCGCAAAAGTGGGAACGGCCTGGCACGAGGGCCTGCCGTTGATGAAAAAAGACGCATAAACCCCCGCCGATGAAGATACTGACCCTTTTTCTCGCCCTCTTTCTGGCCCTGCTGCCGGACGACCTGCCCTATACAGGCCTTTCGCAAAGCCAGGACTTCTGCACGGAAGCCGTGGACGAGGTCGAGGAAGAGGCCGTCATCCAACTGACGCAGCGCATCCGGCAGAAGCCGCCGGCATCGCCCCCGCCCGCTCTCCCGGGGCTCCGCCCCACCTGGGTCAGGCCGTCCGTGACCTGCCCCGTCCCCATCCGTTTTGAAAGGCAATGGCTGCTCTCCTGCAGCCTGCGGCTATAGGCAGGATCCTTCCGCGCGGAGAATCCCTGTCACCCTTTCAAAACTACCAAGATGGAAATAACAACAATCATCACTTCCGTGCTGACACTTCTCGCAGGAATCGGCGTATTCCTGATCGCGTGTCAGATGATGAGCTCGAACCTGGAAGCTGCGAGCTCCGAGAGACTCAAAAAGCTCTTCTCCAAAGCTTCCGACAACAAACTGCTCGGCGTGGGAATCGGCGCCCTGGGCACGGCCGCCATCCAGAGTTCCGGCGCCACCACGGTCATGACCATCGGCTTCGTCAATGCCGGGATCATCTCCCTCGCCCAGGCGGCCACCATCATCTACGGCGCCAACATCGGTACCACGGTCACGGCTCAGATCGTCGCGCTGGGTATGTTCGGCGGGAATTCCGTCTCCACCAGCGTCATCTTCTCGGCCTTCGCGGGACTGGGCGCCTTCCTGAGCATTTTCTCCAAGAAAAACAGCGCCAAGACCCTCGGCGGCATCCTGGCAGGCTTCGGCCTGCTGTTCGTGGGTCTGGAGCTGATGAGCGGTTCGATGGAGACCTTTGCCGCGCTGGACGGCGTCAAGACCTTCCTCGCAGGCATCGGGAATCCCATCCTGCTCGTGCTGATCGGAGCCGTCTTCACGGCCATCATCCAGAGCTCCTCCGTCATGACCTCCATCGCACTCGCCATGGTGGTGACGGGCCTGATCGACATCAACCAGGGCATCTATCTCACGATGGGTTCCAACATCGGTTCCTGCGTCGTGGCGGTGATCGCCGGTATGACCAGCGGGACCAACGCCAAGCGGACCGCCCTGATCCACCTGCTGTTCAACTGCTCCGGCGTGGTCATCTTCATGCTGGCCGCCGGAGGGCTGGGCTGGTTCGACGTCTCGTACGGCAACCTGTTCGAGCGGCTCTTCCCCGGGGCTCCGCAAGTGCAGCTGGCCATGTTCCACACCTTCTTCAACACGGTGACGGTGGCGATCATGCTGCCGCTGACGGGCTCGCTCGTCCAGCTCGTCCAGCGGATGATCCCCGAGAGGACCGTCGCCCCGGACACGGAGTTCTCCCTGCGCTATGTCGATGAGAACATGCTCCGCACGCCGCCTGTGGC
>CAMHRJ010000287.1 GCA_946187475.1 uncultured Clostridia bacterium
GAGGCCAGACAGGCGCAGCTGGGCAGATCCCAGGTGGGGAGGTCCAAATCCCGGGAAATCTCCCGGATTTCCGCCTTGGTGAGCCCGGCCTCCCGCAGGGGGCTTTTCACCTGCAGCTCCGCGATAGCCCTCAGCCCGGGGCGATAATCCCCCTCATCGTCCAGATTGGAGCCCTCGGCCACCACGGCCATGCCCGCGTCCTTCGCCGCCTCCAGCAGACCGGAAAACAGAAGCTTCTTGCAGTGGTAGCATCGGTCGGGCGGGTTTTCCCGAAACTCCCGCAGGCTCAGCACGTCGGGCCGCAGCAGAATGTGCCGCACGCCCAGGGATGCTGCGTAATCTTTGGCCCGCTGGAGCTCCCGCTCCGGCACGGCCTCGATGGCTGCGGTGACAGCGACGCAGCTTTCGCCCAGAGCGTCATAGGCTGCCCGCAGCAGCAGCGTGGAATCCACCCCGCCGGAATAGGCCACCGCCACGGTACCATAGCTGCACAGAATGGCTTTCAGCTGCGCATATTTCTCGTTCATTTTATCAGCTCCCGCGCTTCCTCCAGTGTCAGGTTTTCGTTCCGCGCGATGCGGGCCAGATCGTCAAACTCCGCCTTCCGGCGCTCTGCGCCATAGCCTTCGCTGATCTTCACGCGCACCGGGCCGTAGGCCGTCTGGCACACTTCCTCCCGGCGCTTGAGTACATACCGGCGGCAGAGGGTTTCCCGGATGCCCAGGGTGGTGGTGTGCCGGAACATGGCCCGCACCATCTCCTCCCGCTGGTTCTCCCGGCAGAGGCAGGTGAGTATCAGCCCGGGGCGGTTTTTCTTCATGCCGATCTGGGTGTAATAGGCGTCCGGCGCGCCCAGACGCAGCAGCTCCGTGATGGCGTAGCCCACGGCCTCGGGGCTCATGTCATCCACGTTGCAGCTGAGCTCGAGGATGGTTTCCTCCGTCTCACCCAGCACGGCCCGAACGGCGGAGAGCTGGGGGAAGTCCTTCATCCCCATGCCGATGCCGGTTTTCCGCACGGTCATGTGTGGCATCTGCCCGAAGCTTTGGGCCAGATGCCCCGCCAGCGCCGCGCCCGTGGGCGTGCAGAGCTCGCCCTCCATGTCGCCGGCGAAGCAGGGGAGACCCTCCAGCAGCCGGGCCGTGGCAGGGGCGGGAATGGGCAGAACGCCGTGGGCGCAGTGCACCTGCCCGTAGCCCGTGCGGATGGGGCTGACCACGATCTGTTCTGCACCCAGCTCGTGCACCAGCAGGCAGGCGGCGCTGATGTCCGCCACCGCGTCCATGGCGCCCAGCTCGTGGAAATGCACGTGCTCCACCGGCTCTCCGTGGACGGCGCTCTCCGCCTCCGCGATCCGGCGATAGACCGCCAGAACTTCCTCCTTCACGGACTTCGGCAGATTGAGTTGTTCCACGATGTGGGAAATGTCTCCCAAATGACGGTGAGAATGATGCTCCTGGTGGGGGAGACCTTCCTCTAAACCGTCAAAAATCACATGTAAGTGGGTTCCGAGTACATCGTGCTTGCGCACGGCCTCCGCCCGGAATTCCACCCCGGGGACGCCCATGGCGTTCAGCCGGGCGAGCATGGCCTCCCGGTCAGGAAACAGCTCCAGCAGCGCAGCGGAAATCATATCGCCTGCCGCGCCGGTGCTGAGATCAAGATAAAGTGTTTTCATATGAATCCCTTATGCTTTGTCCTTGCAGGACAAGTGGTTGATCATGTGCGCCAGATAACCGCCGCCGAAGCCGTTGTCGATGTTCACCACGCTGACGCCGCTGGCGCAGGAGTTGAGCATGCTCAGCAGCGCCGCAATGCCGCCCAGACTGGCGCCATAACCCACGCTGGTGGGAACGGCGATCACCGGGCAGTCCGCCAGACCGCCGATGACGCTGGGGAGGGCGCCCTCCATGCCTGCCACCGCCACGATGCACCGGGCGGACATGATCGGCTCCATGTTGTGCAGCAGCCGGTGCACTCCGGAGACGCCTACGTCATAGAGCCGCGTGACCTTATTGCCCAAGGCTTCCGCCGTGAGTGCTGCCTCCTCGGCAATGGCCATGTCGCTGGTCCCGCCGGTGGCCACCACGATGGTGCCGTCCCCGTCCGGCTCCGGCAGGGAACCGATCAGGCCAATCTTTGCCAGGGCGTTGTACTCCAGAGGATGATGTTGGTTTACATAATCAGCGGTTTCCGGAGAAATCCGCGTGATCATAATGGTCTGCTGGCCCCGCTCGCGCATGGCGCCGGCGATCTGCACGATCTGCTCCGGGGTCTTGCCCGCGCCGTAGATCACCTCGGCCACGCCCTGGCGCAGCTCCCGGTGGTGGTCTACCTTGGCAAAGCCCAGATCCTGAAAGGGCTCCAGCTTCAGCTGCAGCATGGCGTCCTGGGGGGAGAGAGACCCATCCCGCACGGCCTCCAGCGTATGCAGAATATCCCGTTGGCTCATTTTTATGTGTCCTTTCGAATGGTGTTTTCTATAATATACCAAAGAACGTGTTGGCAGGTCAACAAAAAAGAAGACTGCCTAAGCAGTCTTCTTTTTATTTGAAGTATCTCTTACTTCTTGGCGAGACCCTTCTGGCGAGCGTACTCGGCAGCGCCCAGAGCGCCCATCAGCTGAGGATCGGTCTTGAGCTCAACAACCTTGAACTTCAGCACGTGCTCGATGGCCTGCTTCAGGCCAGCGTTCTTCGCGCAGCCACCGGTCAGGGTGATGCTGTCGGTGGCGCCGGCCTTCTTGGCCATGACGAAGCAGCGCTTGGCAATGGACATCTCGACGCCGGCGG
>CAMHRJ010000288.1 GCA_946187475.1 uncultured Clostridia bacterium
AAGCAGACGACCGTACTGCGGACGCGCAAAGTCCTTGCCGGACTGCTTGTCCAGATAGACCCGGTCCGGCGGGACGCCCCACTCCCGCAGAGCAATCACCTGTCTTTCTTCGTTTTGCTCCCGCGTTGAAACGCGGATATAACCAAATTCCATATGCGTTCCTCCGTTTCCGAATGGTAGGTTCATTATAACCGCATATGGCAAAGCCCTCCGCTGTGGACTACAGCGGAGGGCTTTTGTGGGGTTGGATTATTCGTATTCAATGGTGGCCGTGGGTTTCGGCGTGCAGTCGTAGAGGACGCGGTTGACGCCCTTGACCTCGTGGGTGATGCGGTCGGTGATGCGATCCAGCAGCGCCCAGTCGGGATGCTCCACGGTGGCGGTCATGGCGTCGCGGGTGTTCACGGCGCGGATGATGACGGGCCAGGCGTCGGTGCGCTTGCCGTCGGTGATGCCCGTGGAGGTGAAGTCCGGCACCACGGTGAAGTACTGCCACACCTTGCCGGCGAGACCGGCCTTGTCAAACTCCTCCCGGAGGATGGCGTCGGACTCGCGCACCGCTTCCAGACGGTCGCGGGTGATGGCACCGACGCAGCGGACGCCCAGGCCCGGACCCGGGAAGGGCTGACGGAAGACCATGGAATCCGGCAGACCCAGGGCCTTGCCCACCATGCGGACTTCGTCCTTAAAGAGCAGCTTCACCGGCTCCACCAGCTCCAGCTTCACGTCCTCCGGCAGACCGCCCACGTTGTGGTGGGCCTTGACGCCGTCAGACTCCAGAATGTCGGGATAGATGGTGCCCTGTCCCAGGAAGCGAATGTCGGAGAGCTTGGCAGCCTCTTCATCAAAGACGTTGATGAATTCCGCGCCGATGATCTTGCGCTTGGTCTCGGGGTCGGAGACGCCCGCCAGCTTATCCAGGAAGCGATCCGTGGCGTCGATGTAGATCAGGTTCGCGCCAAGCTGGTTCTGGAACACGTCGATGACCTGCTGACTTTCACCCTTGCGCATGAGACCGTGGTTGACGTGGATGCAGGTGAGCTGCTTGCCGACGGCCTTGATCAGCAGGGCCGCCACCACGGAGGAGTCGACGCCGCCGGACAGGGCCAGCAGCACGTTGCCGTCGCCGATTTGAGCGCGGAGGGCAGTGATCTGCTCCTCGATGAAGGCATTGGCCAGCGCCTCGGTGGTGATGCGTTCCATGGTCTCCGGACGGACATTGGATTCGTTCATAATCATTCGCCTTTCTATCTTCGTATTGGATTATTTCAGGTTGGTGCGCCAGGCGTCAAAGGTCTGGATGATCTTCGCTGCCTGGGCGCGGGTGGCCGTGCCCTGGGGCTGGAGGGTCTTGACGCCGTTGCTCTCGAAGCCGTTGATGATGTTCGCAGCCACCGCCCATGCGAATGCGTCCTGGGCATAGGAGGAGACCGACTTGGCATCGCTGAAGCTCGACAGGCCCTTGCGGCTGGAGGTATCGTAGCCCGCGTAATTGGCATAGCGGTAGAAGATCGTCACCATCTGCTCGCGGCTGATCGTGGTTCCGGGCTCAAATTCCGTCTCGGAGACGCCCTTGACCACGCCGGTGTTGTAGGCCCAGGTGACCGCCTTGGTGTACCAGGTGCCGCTCGCCACATCGGTGAAGGGCTGCTCCTGGTTCTTGACCTCAGGCTCGCCCACCATGCGGTAGAGCACCGTGACCAGCATGGCGCGGGTCATGGGGCTGTCGGGCTCGAAGCGGGTGGCGGAGGTGCCGGTCATGTACTCGTTATAGGCCACATAGCGGACGTAATCATAGAACCAGTTGGACTTGGCCACATCCCAGTAGGGATTGTCCCAGGAGCCCTCCTGCTTGGGCAGAGACTCATAGCGGAGCTGGCCGCAGCGGGAGCACTTATACTGGATGACGCCGCGGGTCTTCTTGGTGGATTCCTGACGCCACATCTCTTCCCAGTCGTGGCCCAGAGCATCCTTGTAGCTGTCCTCATCGATGAAGCTGGCGCCGTCCGTGGGGCAGATGTACTCGGTATAGCCCTTTTCATCGCAGGTGGGTTCCACCACATGCTTTTCCGTATAGTTGTGGACATGGCCCTCACCGGTGACGGGAATGACGGCAACCTCTTCCTGGAGGCAGCGGGTGCAGACCCGGTGCTTGGAGCCGTTGGCAGTGGCAGTGGCAGGCTCATCGACGATCCAGTCGCCCCATTCATGGCCCAGGGCGGCAGTGCGGATGGTGCGGGTATCGCCGCAGTAAGCGCATTTGGTGGTCTTGCGGCCGGACTCGGTGCAGGTGGGGTCCTTCAGCTCAGTGACCTCATAATTGTGGCCGTGGGCCTTCACGGTCTCGGCGTGCATCTGTCCGCAGCGGGAGCAGGTGTACTCCTCCAGACCGTCCTCGGTGCAGGTGTTCTCGATGACGGTGCGGGTGGAGCTGTTGCCGGTGAAATCGTGGCCAAGCGCCGCGGTGCGGCTGCCGTCCACGATGAAGGAATCGCCGCAGGCACAGACCTTCTCGGTATAGCCGCCCGCCGTGCAGGTGGGCTCCACCACATGGGTGGTATAGGAGTGGGTGTCCGGCGCGCTGAGCTTATGGATCAGCTGGGTCTCCGTCTCGCCGCAGACGGTGCAGTAATGGCTGCGCCGACCGTCGGTGTCCTGGGTGGCGGCCTTCTCCGTTTTCCAGGAGCTCCACTGGTGACCCGTGGCCTTCTCGGTCTCGGCGTACCACTTATTGCAGCGCTTGCAGACATAGA
>CAMHRJ010000289.1 GCA_946187475.1 uncultured Clostridia bacterium
GTAGGGGAGGGGCTTGCCCCTCCCGTTAACACAGACATTCGTCGGCGGGAGGGGCAAGCCCCTCCCCTACAAATTCTATTTTGGTGCCACCGATAAATCCCAATTTAAATTTCCCCGTCTTGTGAAAAATCGCGGCGATTCTGCCGTTTTTTTCCCCTTCCTTGGACAAAGCCCCAAAAATGCGCTCCGGCATTGACAGGGCCCGCCTTTCTTTGCTAAAATACCTACGATATCAAGCACACAGGAAAGGTCGTGAGCGGTTTGGAAATGCATCTGAGAGGCTGCAGTGTCTATCAGGACGGCACTTTCGTTCCCGCCGACGTGCTCATTCGCGACGGCGCAGTATTTCGTATTCTTCCCCCCCACTCCGCGGAACAGGGGGTACCTGTTTTTGAATTTGATCATTGTCTGTTGTTGCCCGGTCTCATTGACGTTCACGTTCATTTGAGAGACCCGGGTTTTTCTTTTAAAGAAACCATGGCAGCCGGCACCCTGGCTGCGGCAAAAGGCGGCTATACCACCGTCTGCCCCATGCCGAACTTAAACCCCGTGCCGGACAGTCTGCCCCACCTGCAGGCAGAGCTGGACCGCATCCGGGACGACGCCAAAATCCGCGTGCTGCCCTACGCCGCCATCACCGTGGGCGAAAAGGGCGAGCAGCTCTCCGATCTGGAGGCCATGGCTCCCCGGTGCTTCGCCTTCTCCGACGACGGCAAGGGCGTCCAGTCTGAGGACATGATGCGTCTGGCCATGAAGCGGGCCAAGGCCCTGGGCAAGACCATCGTGGCCCACTGCGAGGACGAGACCCTGCTCCACGGCGGATACATCCACGACGGCGCCTACGCCAAAGCTCACGGCCACAAGGGCATCTGCTCCGCCTCCGAATGGAAGCAGGTGGAACGGGACGTGGCTCTGGCGGCGGAGACCGGCTGCAAATACCACGTCTGCCACGTCTCCACCAAGGAGAGCGTGGAGATCATCCGCCGCGCCAAGGCCGCCGGCGCCGACGTGAGCTGTGAGACCGCGCCCCACTACCTGCTGTTGACCGAAGACGATCTGCAGGAGGACGGGCGCTTCAAGATGAACCCGCCCATCCGGGAGGCTGCCGACCGGGAGGCTCTGATCGCGGGGCTGCTGGACGGCACGGTGGACATGATCGCCACCGACCACGCCCCCCACACCGCCGAGGAAAAGAGCCGGGGTCTGGCCGGTTCCCTCATGGGCGTGGTGGGACTGGAGACCGCCCTGGCCGTGCTGCACACCGGTCTGGTGAAGACCGGGAAGGTGCCCATGGAGACCCTGATCGACCGCATGACCACTGCCCCGGCGAAGCGCTTCGGGCTGGAGTGCGGCATTTATGAGGGCGCGGCGGCAGATTTCTGTGTCTTTGACCCCAACGAGGCATGGACCATCGACCCGGAGGCCTTCGCCTCCATGGGCAGAGCCACGCCTTTCGCCGGCAATCAAGTGACCGGCCGCGTAAAAATGACCATCTGCGGAGGAGAAATCGTATGGAAGGACTAAATCGCAAGCTGGTGCTGGAAAACGGCAGCATCTATTACGGAACGGGCTTCGGCGCGGCGGACAGCCGCGTGTGTGAGATCGTGTTCAACACCTCCATGGTGGGCTATCAGGAGATCGTCTCCGACCCCAGCTACACCGGGCAGGGCGTGGTGATGACCTACCCGATCATCGGCAACTACGGCGTCACCGACGAGGACTATGAGACCAAGAACCCCACCATCAGCGCGCTGATCGTGCGGGAATACAACGACAACCCCTCCAACTTCCGCTATACCAAGACCCTCGCGGAGCTGATGGCGGAATATGACATCCCCGGCATCGCCGGGGTGGACACCCGGAAGATCACCCGGGAGATCCGGGACGTGGGCAGCATGAAGTGCCTGCTCACCGCCGCGGACACCCCGGACGCGGAAGCGCTGGAAATGCTGAAAGCGACGGAGCTCCCCCGGGACCAGGTCAGCCGGGTCAGCTGCAAAAAGCGCTGGTACTCCCGCACCTCCAACCACAAGTTCACGGTGGTGGCGGTGGACTGCGGCATGAAGCTGAACATCGTCCGGAGTCTGAACGCCCGGGGCTGCAACGTGACCATCGTGCCCTACAACACCACCCCGGAGGAGATCGCCTTCATGGAGCCGGACGGCCTGTTCCTCTCCAACGGCCCCGGCGACCCTCAGGACGTGCCGGAGGTGGCCGAGATCGTGAAGGCCATGCGGGGCAAGGTGCCCATCTTCGGCATCTGCCTGGGCCACCAGATCATCTCCCTGGCCTACGGCGCCGAGACCTATAAGCTGAAGTTCGGCCACCGGGGCGGCAACCACCCCGTACGGAATCTCAAGACCGGGAAAATCGAGATCACCAGCCAGAACCACAGCTTTGCCGTCCGCAGCGAGAGTCTGGCGGGCACGAAGCTCCGGGCCACCCACATCAATCTGCTGGACAACACCATCGAGGGCGTGGCCTGCCCGGAGGACATGGTCTTCTCCGTCCAGTATCACCCGGAGAGCGCCCCGGGTCCCCAGGACAGCGGCTATCTCTTCGACCAGTTCATCCAGCTGCTGGAGCAAAACAAAAATCCCGCCGGCAACCAGGTCTCCCTGTTCGCCGCGGAAGGAAAGGAGGCTTGAGCCATGCCGAAGCGCACCGACATCCACAAAATTCTCGTCATCGGCTCCGGCCCCATCGTCATCGGTCAGGCGGCGGAGTTCGACTACGCCGG
>CAMHRJ010000290.1 GCA_946187475.1 uncultured Clostridia bacterium
ATTTCCGTTACATTTTATCGCAAAGAGAGTGTAATTTTAAAGTCATTTTTTGTTTTTTAAGAATGTTTAAGGAAGAATCGGGGATTTGGAACCGTTTCCGGCCCGCCGCAGGCAAATACGCCGCCGCAGAAAACCGGTTCCATACCATATAAATAATCTCCCACTCATAAAATACCACATCTTCAACAAAATGTACATCATTTTTTTATGCCTTTCCCGCAGTTTTGTGCGGTTTGAACGAAGATTCCAGTTTTTTGCACTTATTCCCTAATTTCTTGAAAAAATTTCTTGCATTCTGCACAACAGCGTGGTATAGTGTGCTTGTTTCAAATTCAATTGTCCGCCAGCGGCGGACAGCAAAGGAGATCGCAATGAACATCGGACTGTTAGGCTTTGGCGTTGTCGGGCGGGGTGTCTATGACATTCTGGCCCCCCGGGAGGACATTCACGTTGGTGCGGTGCTGTGCCGCCGGGACCTGGGCGCGCTCACCGCCCGAACTACCCGGGACATGGCGGACATCGTGAACGATCCGGAGATCGACGTCGTGGTCGAGGTCATGGGTGGCCTGCATCCGGCATATGAGTATGTGGAGGCCGCGCTGAAGGCCGGCAAGCACGTGGTCACGTCCAACAAGCATCTGCTCTGCCACTATTATAAAGAACTGAACGATCTGGCGAAAGCCAACGGCGTCACCCTGCGCGGCACCGCTGCCGTGGGCGGCGGCATCCCCTGGCTGACAAATCTGGAGAAGGCCGCCCGGGTGGACAAGATCACCAAGATCAGCGGCATCATGAACGGCACCACCAATTATATTATGGATAACATGCACAAGCGCAGCGTGGACTTTGCCGAGGTGCTGGCCAAGGCCCAGGAGCTGGGCTACGCCGAGGCCGACCCCTCCGCCGACATCGACGGCTGGGACATCCAGCGCAAGCTGATCATCTCCGCGGGCGTGGCCTTCGGCGTCTGCCTGCAGGAGGACGACGTGCCGGTCTTCGGCATCCGCAACGTCCAGGCCGCCGACATCCGCCGCTTCCAGCAGCGGGGTCTGACCTGCAAGCTCATCGCCAGCGCCGAGCGTCTGGAGGACAGCGTGGCCGCCTACGTGGAGCCCACCCTGCTGAGCAGCGAGGCTCTGGAGAGCGCTGTGCCCATGAACTATAACCTCATCAGCATGGAGGGCGAGTACATCGGCAAGGAGAGCTTCTTCGGCCAGGGCGCAGGCCGCTATCCCACGGCCTACAACGTGGTGCAGGACCTGATGGACATTTCCCGGGGCGTGAAGGGCTTCTACACGGATTCCTTCCAGCCTGCCGAGACCAACAACGCCGGTGCGCTCCACCGCTACTACGTCCGCAGCGCGGCGAAGCTGCCGGAGGTGGAGGCCATCGCCCAGGAGGACTGGGACGGCGCCGTGGTGACCCTGCCGGTCAGCGTGGCCCACATGCACACCCTGCTGAACAAGCTGCTCCAGGAGGACAGCACCTCTTTCATCGCCGCAATCTCGTCTGATTGATCTCCGCAAGTCACCGGATCCGGCTCCGCCGAATCCGGTCGACGGCGAAAGTCAATCCTCCTCTCAAAATTATATATTGTGTCTTGTGTCTATTTTACTCAAAAAGGAGTTTATCAAAATGAAGTCTTACAAAGTCGGTATTCTTGGCGCCAGCGGCGCCGTCGGTCAGGAAATGCAGAAGATTCTCGCCGAGCGGAACTTCCCCATCAGCGAGCTGCACCTCTTCGCCAGCGCCCGCAGCGCCGGCAAGGTCGTGTCCTTCCAGGGCAAGGACATCGTCGTGGAAGAGGCCAAGGACGACGCCTTTGAAGGTCTGGACATCGTGCTGGGCGCTGCCGAGAACGACATTGCCGAGCGTTTCAAGCCCGCCATCGTGAAGGCCGGCGCCGTGTTCGTGGACAATTCCTCCGCCTTCCGTCTGGACGAGGATACGCCTCTGGTGGTGCCCGAAGTCAACCCCGAGGACGTGAAAAAGCACCACGGCGTCATCTCCAACCCCAACTGCTCCACGGTCATCACCGTCACCGCCGTCAACGCCCTGCGCAAGCTCAGCGACATCAAGAGCATGGTGGTCAGCACCTACCAGGCCGTCTCCGGCGCAGGCGCCGCAGGCCCGGTGGAGCTGCAGAACGAGGTGGAGGCTCTGGCCAAGGGTGAGAGCTATGACCCCAAGGTCTTTGCCTACCAGATCGCCTACAACGTCATCCCCCAGATCGGCGGCGAGCAGTATGAGGGCTACACCTCCGAGGAGATGAAGCTCCAGAACGAGGGCCGCAAGATCATGCACCTGCCCGAGATGAACGTCAGCTGCACCTGCGTGCGCGTGCCCGTGGTGCGCAGCCACTCCATCAGCGTGCAGATGGTCTTTGACCGCCCCATCTCCGTGGAGGAGGCCCGTGAGGCCATCGCCGCCGCCCCCGGCGTGAAGCTGGTGGACGATCTGGACGCCCTGCAGTACCCCATGCCGCTGGACACCCAGAACCAGGACCTGGTCTTCGTCGGCCGTATCCGCAAGGATCTGACGAACCCCAACGGTCTGACCCTCTGGTGCTGCGGCGACCAGGTCCGCAAGGGCGCTGCCACCAACGCCGTGCAGATTGCCGAGCTGCTGATCGCAGAGTAATTTCAAAAGCATAAGCGCCCCGCGCCGCAGAAATCCTGCGGCGCGGGGTTTTCGCTGGAGGGTAAATTGGAAGTTGTCGGGGAGCTG
>CAMHRJ010000291.1 GCA_946187475.1 uncultured Clostridia bacterium
CCCTGCAATCCCGGAACGAGTGGAACAGGCCCCGGCTGTCGCTGACGCTGCGGCCCACCCGCTGGCAGCCCTCGACCAGCCGCGCCATCCAGGCTTCCTCCGTCAGGTCCAGGAATTCGTCCACCCGGCTGTAATAGCCGCAGAACTCAAAGAGCCCCGCGTGGGGGCGCTCCTGGCGTATGATGCCGTGCCAGCGGTAGTCCCTGTCCTGATAGCACAGCTCCTTCAGCAGCGGCGACGCATACAGTATGCGATTGACGGTGCTCCGATCCAGGTCCAGCAGCCCGGCGATCTCCCTGGCCTTCAGCCCGTCGCCCTGGCAGATCGCGGCGCAGACCCGCCTTTCCAACCGTTCCCCGTTCATGCCATCCCCCCGCGAAAGCGGTCCGTTCGACGTATTCATCGGTCATGCCCCAGCATACCACAACGCGGGGGCAATTTCAACCGTCATGGCGCCATTATCGCCCGTCGGGCGGATTTAGAGTGTGTTTCTAAAATCCCTGAAGCGCATTTTCGGCGTATTTGACTGCATTTCTGTGTTGCTTTTCCTTGACTTGCAACCAGTAAGCCTGCGGAAAAGCGCCTTGAAATGCACCCAAATCCACTCGAAACTGCATCTCCCGGCACTTAGAAACACACTCTATGAGAAGGGGGCAGAATCGCCATGACGAAATCCTTCGGAGATACGGTGCGCCGTCTCCGCATTGAAAGCGGGCTTTCCCAGCAGCTGCTGGCGGATCGTCTGCATGTAGGCCGCCCCAGTGTCGCAAACTGGGAGGTGGGCCGCCGCATGCCCGACGTTGCTACGGTTGCCCTGATTGCGGAGACCCTGGGCGTGGATACCGCGGCGCTGCTGGCGGCTGCGGAGGAATCTGACGGAGCGCCCAACGTACTGCTGGTGGACGACAGCCCCATCGTTCTTGAAGGAGGGCTCCCCATTCTGCGCCAGGCACTGCCAGGCGCGAATATCGTCGGCTTTACAAGGCGGCAGGAGGCCGTGGAGTATTTTACGCAGAACCCGGTATCGCTGGCGTTCCTGGACATTGAGCTGGGCAGGAGCAGCGGTCTTGACCTGTGCCGGGAGCTGCTGCGCATCCGCCCGCGCACCAACGTGATCTATCTGACCGGCTATCGGGAATACGCCTTCGACGCCTGGGACACAGGCGCCTGCGGCTTTCTGCTCAAGCCGTTGGACGCGGAGGAGATCCTTCGGCAGATTCCCAAGCTGCGGTATCCCGTGAGGGGGCTGATATGATGTTGGGGTTTGATTTTGGGGCGGCGGCGGAGGCGTCGGCGGTTCTGTTTGGCATATTCGGGTTGATTCTGGTCTTCCTTGCCCGCGACATCGACCGATGGCCCGCGCGCCTGTGCATTGCCATACTGTCCTCGGCCCTTCTCAGCGCGGCGCTCGCCCTGTTGAAACGCGCTGCCGCGCAGAATCAGGTTTCGCATTCCCTGTTTCGGGCGCTGATCTGTGCCGAGGCGCTGATCACCCCGCTTCCGTCGCTGCTGGTGTTCGCCTATTTCCTCCAATGCTGCGGCGAAAACTACCTCAAAAGCGCGGCCATGCGCATCCAGTGTGCGCTGACGGCGGCGTTGATCGCGGCGCAGTGGCTGGCGCATCTCACCGGCGCGGTCAGCATCACGCCGGACTATGCGACGCGCGCCGGACGCTGGTCTTATGTGTATGTCGTCATCATTTCGGCGCTCACGGTCAACTGTCTGATCGCGCTGTTTCTGAGACGCAAGAGGGTAACGGGCGCGCAGTTCGTCATGTTTCTGGTTTGCTTTTTCGCCGTGGACGTCATACAGATCATCCTCGTGGAGCTGTACCTGATGGCGGAGCTGGTCAGGCGCTATCTGATGCAGCGGGATGAAGCGGCGCAGCAGAGGACGCGCGCCGCTGTGGCGCAAATGCGGCCACATTTCATCTACAACACGTTGATGAACGTCTATTACCTCTGCGCAAAGGATCCGCCCAGGGCTCAGCGGATCATACGGGATTTTACCCGCTACCTGCAAAACAACTTCACAGCCATCGCGCAGGAGGACACGATTCCCTTTGAAAAGGAGCTGGAGCACACCCGGGCGTATCTCGCGGTGGAGCAAGCGTGCTTTGAAGGCCGCCTGTTCGTGGAGTTTGACACGCCGGACACCTTCTTCCGCATACCGCCCCTGACGCTTCAGCCCATCGTGGAAAATGCCGTCAAGCACGGCATGGACCCGGATCTGGATCCGCTGTACGTCTCTGTTGTCACCCGGGACACGGCTCGGGGCGTGAAGATCACCGTGGAGGACACCGGCCCCGGCTTCGCGCCGACGGACGACGATGAGCCGAACTACGCGCTCGAAAACATCCGCGAGCGGCTGAAAACGATGTGCGGCGGGACGCTGGAAATCGAAGAGCGCGAAGCGGGTGGAACAAGGGTAACAATATTCATACCACAGGATGCCTGACCAAACCGCTTCCTCTGAGTATGCTTCACAGGGAAGCAAACCAGATCCGGGAAATCCCCGGGCTTCCCATTCGAAAAATCGGATTCATCTCCGTAAACGGTTTTGAAGAGAAGGAAGAGGGGCATTGTCAAAAAGGTCGTGGAGCTGCATCATGGCCAGGTGAATGTCAGCTGTGATGAAAACAGCACCACCTTCACCGTGGTGCTGCCTGCCTGATTGATTCATTTGTTGAGATTGACCATTTTCGACAGAGGGCGGCTTTC
>CAMHRJ010000292.1 GCA_946187475.1 uncultured Clostridia bacterium
CTACTCCGGCACCCGTGAGCGCTTCGATGACCGCGTCTATTGCCTCGCTGTTCTTCTGCTGGGCCTCCGCCGCGGTCACGGCCTCGCTCGTCACCCCGAGGTTGATCTCCGCCTTGTCCGGCGCAAGCTTTACATTGCCGATTCCCGTGACAGTAATTGTCCGGCGGGGAGCCGTCTCCGGGGCGATCTCCGCGGACTCGGGCGCCGTGACCGCCGGAAGCGGAACCGGCGTCTCCGCAGCGGCGGAAGCGGCGGCAGCCGGTGTCAAGGTGCTGGTGCTGGAAAAGTCCGGCATTGTTGGCGGCACCTCCAACCTCTCCGGCGGCGTCATGCAGGCAGCCGGTACCAAGTATCAGAAGGAGTTTACCAAGTATCAGGACGACACGCCTGAGAACCACGCAGCGGTGTGGATCAAGGAAGGCGAAGGCCTGGTCGACGAGGAGCTGGTCAAGGATCTGGCCAACGGCGCTCCCGCGCACATCGACTGGCTGGCGGACACCTGCGGCCTGAAATGGACCAGCATCTATGGCCACTGCCACATCCCCTATGTCGAGGATGAGATCATGGCAGACCGTATCCATGTCTATGAAGGCGGCGGCGCTTCCGGCGGCGGTGTTATCTATGTTCAGGCGGTATGGAAATATGCCCAGGAGCAGGGCGCCGAGATGCAGATGAACACCGAGGTCAAGAAGCTTGTTCAGGATGAGAGCGGCACGGTCGTCGGCGTCATCGCCGAGCAGGACGGCAAGGAAATCCGCGTAAAGGCCAACAAGGGCGTCATCCTTTGCACGGCATCCGTAGACCAGAACCGCGAGATGGCCAAGCGCCTCAGCCCGCAGCAGTACTATGATCTGGACAACGGCATCTGCCTGAGCGTGGCCACCGACACCGGTGACGGCATCCGCATGGGCATGGAGATCGGCGCCGACGTCGCGGGCTTCGGCGGCTGCATTGACTTCTGCGGCAAGACCGGCTTCGGCACGGACAACCGCACCCCGAACTTCCCGAGCTTCATCGTGAACCAGAACGGGTTCCGTTTCGTTTGCGAAGACACAACGTATGCCTATCACTACCGCGCCATCTATCAGCAGTGCGTCGCCCTCAACGGCCACACCTATATGATCTTCGGCAAGAGCTCCATCACCGAGTCTCAGGCGGTGGCGAGCGGTTACGCGCCCTGGAGCAGTGAAGAAGCCGCTGACGCAGAGGTCGAGGCCGGCACCCTCTTCAAGGGCGAGACCATCGAAGAGCTGGCAGAGGCCATCGGCGTTCCGGCGGCCAACCTGAAGGCTCAGCTTGACCTGTGGAACAGCTATGGCGAGTCGGGCGAGGACCTGCAGTTCGGCCGTCTGACGGGTGTTGAACCCATCACCGGACCCTTCTACGCCTATCAGAACATTGCCTATAACCTGGGCGCTCTGGGCGGACTGAAGATCAACGTTGACACCGAGGTCATCGATGTCAACGGCAACGTGATCCCGCACCTGTACGCGGCCGGCCTGAATGCCGGCGGCTGGATCGGACCCTACTATCCCGGCAGCGGCACGGCCATCATCGGCACGGTCCACTGGGGACGCAAGGCCGGCGCCAAGGCGGCGGCGAACTGATCGGGCGAAGATAACGATCGAATAAAAACAGAAACAAGAATCGGCGGGTGCCCGGATATCGGGCATCCGCCTTTCTTCGTCTCGGATGGTTTTGCACATTTTTCTTGTGCGGCTCTCCTTTTTTTGCTATACTCAAATCAAAGCATATCGCAGAACCGGAAAACTTGCGGAGGAGGGCTGATTCTGATGAAAGATGTACAGGAAACCTGCCGGATTGCCGTGATTCAGGCGGAACCGGTGATGTTCGACAAAGCCGGCGGCCTGAAGAAGGCGCTGCGCTGCATCCGGAATGCCGCGGCGGAAGAGGCGGAGCTGATCGTGTTTCCGGAGCTTTTTATCCCCGGATACCCGATCGGAATGAATTTCGGCTTCAGCATGGGAAAACGGACCGAAGCGGGACGGGCGGACTGGAAGCGCTACTACGATGCCTCCCTGATTGCCGGGGGTGAGGAGTTCAAACAGCTCTCCGACGCGGCGAGAGATGCCAAAGCCTATGTGAGCATGGGCTTTTCGGAGCGGGACGCGGTAAACGGCACGCTCTATAACAGCAATGTGATCTTCTCTCCGGACGGAAACTGGAGTGTCCATCGCAAGCTGAAACCGACCGGGACCGAGCGCGTGGTCTGGGGCGACGCCAACAAAGACTACTTCCCCGTGGTGGAGACCCCCTGGGGGCCCATCGGCAGCATGATCTGCTGGGAGAGCTATATGCCGCTGGCCCGCGTAGCGCTTTATCAGAAGGGAATCACCATCTACATTTCTCCCAACACCAACGACAATCCCGAGTGGCAGGCGACCATCCGGCACATCGCCATCGAGGGTAAGTGCTACTTCGTCAACTGCGACATGGTGGTGCGCAAATCCTCCTATCCGGAGGATCTGGAGACCATCGATGACATCAAGGACCAGCCCGACATGGTCTGCCGGGGCGGAAGCTGCATCATCGACCCCTACGGGCATGCGATGATGTCGCCGGTATGGGATGAGGAGACCATCCTTTACGCGGACCTCGACATGAGCCTTCCCGTAGCCTGCAAGATGGAGCACGACGCCGTCGGACACTACTCCCGTCCGGATGTGCTGGAGCTGATTGTCCACGAGTAGGGCAT
>CAMHRJ010000293.1 GCA_946187475.1 uncultured Clostridia bacterium
CCGCAAAAAACGATTTGAATTGTTTTTGCCTGCGGGCAAAAATCAGAGGGAGTGCCCTCTGAACACCCCTTTTTCTTCCGGTATAAGCACGTAAAGCCGTGTTTGTATAAATATATTTTCCCTGAAACACGGGAGGAGGAAAACAGAATGAAAAAAATCCTGGCACTGCTGCTTGCACTGGTCATGGTATTCGCCCTGACCGCCTGCGGGCAGCCAAAAGGTCCGCTGCTGGTCATGGGCAACAGCGATGTGCCCGTCGGTCAGTACACGCAGAAGATCCTTGCTTATTACGGCCTGGACGAGGAAGCGCTGGCCAAGGCCGGCAAAATCACCTACGGCACCAACGTCAAGGAAGTCACCACTCAGGTCAAGGAAGGAAGCGTCAACTGCGGCGTCATCTACTGTACGGATGCTTTTTCCGCCGGTCTGACAGTGGTTGACAGCGCTACAGCCGAGATGTGCGGCCAGGTCATCTACCCCGCCGCCGTCATGAAAAACAGCGCCCATCCCGCCGAAGCCCAGGCTTTTCTGGATTATTTGAGCAGCCCCGAGGCCATGGCGATCTTTGAGGCGGTCGGCTTTGCGCCTGTTGGCGATACCGTCCCGGCAACCGAGGCCGCCGAGACAGAAAAGGTGGAGCTGGTCGTCTTCGCCGCCGCGTCCATGACCGAAACGCTCACCCAGATCCAGGAGCTGTATCAGACATCGCATCCCAATGTGACGCTGGTCTACAACTTTGACTCCTCCGGCACGCTGAAGACTCAGATCCAGGAGGGTGCGGTCTGTGATGTGTTCATTTCTGCCGGCCAAAAGCAGATGAATCAGTTGGATATCACCGCCTCTACCGATATTAACACCGAGGGCCTTGACTTCGTGCTGGAGGGCAGCCGCCTGAATCTGCTGGAAAACAAGGTCGTTCTTGTCGTTCCCGACGGCAACCCCGGCAAGATCAATTCCTTTGACGACCTTGCCGCCGCACTGAAAAAGTAACGCTGCATTCAGCAACGATTTCAACCTACTGATTGGATGTTCGCCATGAGTATTGACTGGTATCCGCTGTGGAATTCCCTGCGTATCGCCGCGGTTTCCTGCGTGCTGGTGTTTTTCACAGGTATCTTTTTCGCCTATTACGCAGCCCGGCTGCCCCGCGCCGTTAAGGGTGCGCTGGACGTGGTGCTGACGCTGCCGATGGTGCTGCCGCCCACGGTCTGCGGCTATTTTCTGCTGCTGATCTTCGGCGTCAAGAGGCCGCTGGGCATCCTGCTGCTGCGGTTTGGCATTCAGTTTGTGATGACCTGGTACGGCGGGATCCTGGCCGCCTCCGTGGTGGCCTTCCCGTTGATGTACCGCACCGCCCGGGGCGCATTTGAGAGCTTTGACAAGACCCTGGCCTATTCCGGCCAGACGCTGGGGCTTTCCAATACCTATATCTTCTGGCGCATCCGCATGCCAGCCTGCCGCCAGGGCATCCTGGCAGGCACCGTGCTGGCCTTTGCCCGGGCTCTGGGCGAATACGGCGCCACCAGCATGCTGATCGGCTACACCCCCGGCCGCACCGCAACCATCTCAACCACAGTCTACCAGTTGTGGCGCACCAACGACGACCGGGGCGCGATGTTCTGGGTGCTGGTCAATCTTGCGATCAGCACGGTGGTGCTGCTGGCGGTGAACATGCTCGAGAGCCGGCAGAAAAAGGCGGTGAAGAGATGAGCTTGATCGTGGACATCCGAAAGGATCTCGGCAGCTTTCGTCTGGATGTGAAGTTTGAAGCCGAGAGCGGCGTGACCTGTCTGCTCGGCGCCTCGGGCTGCGGCAAGAGCATGACCTTGAAGTGCATCGCCGGCATCGATAAGCCGGACGATGGCCGCATCGAGCTCGACGGGCGGGTGCTGTACGATTCGAAAGAGAAGATTGACCTGCCGCCGCAGCAGCGGCGCGTGGGGTATCTTTTCCAGAACTATGCGCTTTTCCCGAATATGACGGTGCGGCAGAATATTCTCTGCGGTCTGTGCCGTGAGAAGGATCGAGCTGAGAAGGAGAAGCGTCTGGGAGAGATGGTAAAAATGCTGCAGCTGGAGGGGCTTGAGAACCACAAGCCGCATCAGCTCTCCGGCGGACAGCAGCAGCGTGTCGCGCTTGCGCGCATCCTGGTAAGCGATCCGCAGCTTTTGCTGCTTGACGAGCCCTTTTCCGCGCTCGACGGCCATCTGCGCGACGCGCTGAAGATCGAGCTGCGCGATTTGCTAGTGCAGTTCGGCGGCACGGTGCTGATGGTGACGCACGACCGTACCGAAGCCTATAACATGGCCGCGCGGATCGCGGTAATGGACAAGGGCAGCTTTCTGGCGCTTCGCCCGACCAAGGAGCTTTTTGCCGATCCCGGCAGCGTTCAGGCAGCCGTGATCACCGGGTGCAAAAACATCGCCGCAGCGCGCCGGATCGGCGAGCACACGGTGGAGGTCCCGGAATGGGGCATCCATCTGGAGACAAAGCAGCGCGTGGGGGAGGGCCTCTGCGCCGTCGGCATCCGCGCGCACTATTTCAACGCCTCAGCGCAGCAGAACCGGTTTCCGGTGCGCTTTGTCGAGGAGATGGAGGAGCCGTTCGAAACAACGCTCCAGTTCCGCTTTGCCGCCCAGCGTGACGACAGTCCCGCAATCTGGTGGCGGCTTGCCAAGGACAAACGTCCGGCGGAGTTCCCGCAGGAGCTTGGC
>CAMHRJ010000294.1 GCA_946187475.1 uncultured Clostridia bacterium
GATGGAACGTCGGCAGCGGTGGGATTTTCGCTTCGCGTCTCCCCTGCGCCGGGTTCGAGGCCGGCGCAGGAATCTGAGCAAAGGAGATGCACTGAAATGGCGAAGAGTTCCAACAACCTCGTGAACCCCAATGCCCGCGAGGCCATGAACCGCTTCAAGATGGAGGCGGCCAACGAGATCGGCGTCAACCTGAAGCAGGGCTACAACGGCGATCTGACCAGCAAGCAGGCCGGCAGCGTCGGCGGCCAGATGGTCAAGAAGATGATTCAGGCCTACGAAAACGGTCTGCAGTAAGAAACCCATGTAAAAAAGTCCAGCCTGAACAGGCTGGACTTTTCAAGTCTCTGTTGTTTTTACATTTTTTCCGGTGCGGTGACGCCGATGATGTTCAGGGCGTTTTCCAGCACCTGCCGGGTGGTGTCCGCCAGCTTCAGGCGGGCGGAGAGCACCGGCTCCTCCGCGTCCTTGATGCGGCAGGCATTGTAGAACCGGTGGAACCGGGCGGCCAGCTCGATGGCATAGCGGTTGATGCGGCTGGGATCGTAATCCCGGGCGGCCAGAGCGATCTCCTCCGGCAGGGCGGCGATCTGTTTGACCAGCGCGCGCTCCTGCTCCGTCTCCAGGGCGGAGACGTTCACGGCGTCGGCTGCGGGCACGGCGTGGCCGGCCTCCGCCAGGGCGGCAATCAGGGTGCAGATGCGGGCGTGGGCATACTGGACATAGTACACCGGGTTCTCGCTGTCCTCCCGGACGGCCAGATCCAGATCGAACTCCAGATGGGTGTCGGGCTTGGCATTGAAGAAGAAGCGGCAGGCATCCACGCCGATCTCGTCCATGAGATCCGCCAGCGTCAGGGCCTTGCCCGTGCGCTTGGAGACCTTGACCACCTCGTCGCCGCGGACCAGACGCACCATCTGCATGATGAGGAAGTCCAGCTTCCGGCCTTCGAGCCCAAGAGTCGGCGCCTTCATGGTGGCGGCGAAGCGCACGGCGTGGCCGTGATGGTCGGCGCCCCAGACGTCGATGACCCGGTCGAAGCCGCGCTCCACAAACTTGTTGCGGTGGTAGGCCACATCCACGGCGTAGTAGGTGTAGAAGCCGTTGGAGCGGCGGAGCACCTCGTCCTTGTCCGCGCCCAGATCGGTGTTCTTCAGCCAGAGGGCGCCGTCCTGCTCATAGGTCAGACCCGCGTCGGTCAGCAGCTGCACGGTCTCGGCCACATAGCCGGACTGGTGGAGGCTGCTCTCCAAAAACCACTGGTCGAAGTGGATGCGGTAACGCTCCAGATCGTCCTTCATGCGCTGGATGTTATAGGGCAGGCCGAATTCCACAAAGGCCTTGCGGCGCTCTTCGGAGTCCATGGTGAGGTACTTGTCCCCGTCCCGATCGGCGATCATCTTGGCCAGAGCCTTGATGTCGTCGCCGTGGTAGCCGTTGTCCGGGAACTCCACGCTGTCCTCGCCCTGGAGGAGCTGGAGATACCGGGCCTCGATGCTGCGGCCGAACAGGTCCACCTGGTTGCCGGCGTCGTTGACGTAGAACTCCCGCCAGACGTCATAACCGGCGCAGTCCAGCACGCTGCTGAGGGCGTCGCCCAGCACGCCGCCACGGGCGTTGCCGATGGTCATGGGGCCGGTGGGGTTGGCGGAGACGAACTCCACCATCACGCGCTCACCATGGCCCACGTCGCTGCGGCCAAAGTCTGTCCCCTCCGCCTCCACAGCAGCCAGGACGTCTAAGTACCACTTCTCGCTCAGGCGGAAGTTCAGAAAGCCGGGGCCGGCGATCTCCACGGTGGAGAACCAGCTGTCCGCCAAATCCATATGGGCGGCGATGCCCTCGGCGATCTTCCGTGGCGCCATGCGCAGGGCCTTGGCCGAAGCCATGGCGTGGTTGGCGGCAAAGTCGCCGTTGGCGGCGTCCTTGGGCTGCTCCACGGAGCCGCAGAGCTCCGCGCCGGCCGGAAGCTCTCCCGCCTCGGCGGCGGCAGCGTAAGCACTGCGAATCAGGGTGTCCAGCGCCTGCTTCGCCTGTTCGATTCTGTTAGCCATGTTCGTTCCCTCTCTGTTCCTGTATGGTGATGTGCAAGGTATTGGTTCCGACGAAAGCGTGGTCGAAGTCGATCACGTATTCAATGTCCAGCGTGCCGCCCTGCTCCGTGAGCGTGGAGGCGTAGCGCTGGGTCTGGAGACCCACGGTGGCGCTGCCATAGGGCGTCTCATACAAAAAAGTGTTCCGCTCGCCGGGGGTGAAGTCCATGCGCCCGGTGAGATTCCCGGTGCGGGTCAGCACCGCACCGTTGGGACTGAAGTCAATCCGGGTCTGGGTGCCCTCCATGCCGGTGAGCTCGCTCTCCATATAATAGATCGTTCCCGCGCCGGCGCGGCAGGCATAGCGCCCGTCGGTGGAAAACTCCGCCAGCTCCTCCCGGTCGCGGCGCTCCGCGTCGGCCTGGGCGGCGGTGATTTGAATCCATACGTCTTTCATAGTTTCCCTGCTTACAAAAAGAATATCGGTCATATATTATACCTGATTGTCTCCGGTTTTACAACAGGAAATTTCAATGGAATCAGAAAAGGCTTTTAGTTTACATAATATTACAACTGGACTTAAATTTGAATTTATCGGGGAGATGGATTTACGCAGAATCTAAAAAAGGGTGTCATTGCGAGCCAGTGCGCACACTGGCGTGGCAATCTCTGC
>CAMHRJ010000295.1 GCA_946187475.1 uncultured Clostridia bacterium
ATTTCGTGCACATCGAAAACCACAACGGGCGATTCGTGAATCGCCCCTACAAGCTCTAATTTTTCGTTCGCGTCTCTCATATTTGGAAAATCATTCCTGAACCGTCGAGATTTCCATAGGGTTCGGGGATGATTTTTCGGATTTCGGGCGATTTTCCGGTTGACAGGCCGGAACAAATCAATTATAATGTCATAGCGATTGTGCGAGGTGTACCCATGAAACTGGATTTAAGAACCATCATCGAAGTCCCCGGCGCCCATGTGCCCTTTGCCCAGGAGCTGGAGACCGAACGGCTGGACTTTCCCCAGGTCACGGCCTATACCGCGCCCATCACCGCCGCGGGCGAGGTGCGAAACAACGCCGGCATTCTGGAGCTGACCGGCTCCCTCCATGCCGAGATGAAATGCATCTGTGACCGCTGCGCCGCGGAATTTGACCGCGTGAAGGATCTGCCCCTGCGGGCCACCCTCTCGGCGGAACCCAACGCCGAGGACGATCCGGAGCTCTTCGCTTTGGAGAGCGACGCGGTGGACCTGGACGAGGTGCTGGAGACCCTGTTCGTTCTGGACATGGAGTCGAAGTTTCTCTGCCGCGAGGACTGCAAAGGCCTCTGCGAGCAGTGCGGCGCAAATCTCAACGACGGCCCCTGCGGCTGCAAAAAACCCATTGATCCAAGATTGGCTGTATTAGAGCAGCTTTTGGATAAGAAAGACGATTAAAGATTAGCTGCTCAAAACAGCGTCTGACGAGGAGGTGTCACCATGGCAGTCCCGAAAGGAAAAGTATCCAGACAGCGGCGTGATAAGAGACGTTCGTCTCACTGGAAGCTCACGGCTCCGGCTCTGGTCAAGTGCCCGAACTGCGGCGAGTTTGTTCTGCCCCACAATGCCTGCAAGGCTTGCGGTAAGTACAGAGGCCGTGACGTGATCGCGGTTGACTGAGAATCAATAGGAAACGCTGAACCAAATCGCCGCACACATCTTGACGGCATCTTTTCCGCCTGACTTCCTTTCAAAATCTTGAAATACACAAAGTATTCCTTCGATTTTTCAAGTTTGCCAGGCGAAAAAACTGCCCGCCAATCTGCGCACTTCGATTGATTCATCGTTCCCTCAGGAGCGCACGCGCGCTTCATGTTTCGTCATCAAGCGAACATTGAAAAGAGGAGCGGAGAACCGCTCCTCTTTTCTGCTATTCTGAGAAAAAAACGAGGTGAGACCATGCATCGCTGCACCATCCGCCATGTGGACGCGGACAGTCCCCTGCGCCGCCATGCCCAGCCCGGCGACGCGCTGGTCTCCATCAACGGCAACGTCATCCACGACGTGCTGGATTATAAATACTACGCCTATGACACCCATCTGACCGTGGAGCTGCGCACCCCCAGCGGCGAGACGAAAACCGTCACCATCCGCAAGCCCGAGGGCGGCGAGCTGGGGCTGGACTTTGAGACCTATCTCATGGACAACGCCCGCTCCTGCGCCAACCACTGCGTGTTCTGCTTCATCGACCAGATGCCCAAGGGCATGCGGCCCACCTTATATTTTAAGGATGATGACGCCCGGCTGAGCTTCCTCATGGGCAACTACATGACCCTCACGAACCTCTCCAAGCGGGAGGTGCAGCGGATCATCGACCTGCACATCAGCCCCATCAACATCTCCGTCCAGGCCACAGACCCGGAGCTCCGGGCCTTCATGCTGGGAAATCCCAGAGCCGGCGAGACCCTGGGCATCATGCAGCGGTTCGCCGAGGGCGGCATCACCATGAACTGCCAGATCGTCTGCTGTCCGGGCCTGAACGACGACGCCCAGCTCCAGAAAACCATGGAGGATCTGGCAGCCCTCTATCCCCATGTGCGCAGCGTCAGCATCGTGCCCGTGGGCGTGACGAAGTTCCGGGAGGGGCTCTATCCCCTGACGCCCTTCACGCCGGAGCACGCCGCCGAGACCATCGATCAGGTGGAGGCCTTCGGCGACGATTGCATCGCCAGGTACGGCGAGCGCATCTTCTTCTGCGGGGACGAGCTGTATCTCAAGGCCGGCAGGCCCCTGCCCCCGGATGAGTTTTACGAGAGCTACACCCAGCTGGAAAACGGCGTGGGCATGCTGCGGCTCATGGAGACGGAGTTCTCCGGCGCATTGAAGCTGGCGGACGAGCCCGACGGCGCGGCCTTTTCCATCGCCTGCGGCGTGGGCGCGGCGCCCCTGTTCCGGGAGCTGCTGGACCGGGCCAAGGAATGCTTCCCTGCCCTGAACGGCCGGGTCTACGCCATCCAAAACGACTTTTTCGGCCACAGCATCACGGTCTCCGGCCTCATCACCGGCCAGGATCTGATCGCCCAGCTGAAGGGTCAGGATCTGGGTGAGCGCCTGCTCATCAGCCAGAACATGCTCCGTCACGACGAGCTGGATTTCCTGGACGATGTGACCCTGGAGCAGGCCGCGGAGGCTCTGGGCGTGCCCATCTATCCCGTGAGCCAGGACGGCTTCGACCTCTGTGACGCCATGTTCGGCCTCCTGCCGGAGATCCCGGAACCCAAGCGGGAGAGCAGGTCCCAGGAATATTACGAGTACAATCAATAGTTTGGAGTTACGAGTGTGGAGTGTGGAGTTTCAATGATTCTTCACACACCACCGTTAAATTGGAGTTTAGCGGTGGCACCAAAATAGGATTTGTAGGGGAGGGGCTTGCCC
>CAMHRJ010000296.1 GCA_946187475.1 uncultured Clostridia bacterium
CGTCTCCGAAAAGCCCGAGGCTTTCCGCGCCGGCGAGATGTATATCTGCAAGCTGGCCTACGCCGACCACATCACCCTGGCCGACGCCGCCCCCGCAGACGCGGAGAAGATGGTCTCCGTGGTCACCAATGACGCCAAGCTCTTCATGCCCATGGCGGAGCTGGTGGATCTGGACAAGGAGCGCGCTCGTCTGACCAAGGAGCTGGAGAAGGCCCGCCAGAACTACGATAACCAGGTGCGCAAGCTCTCCAACGAGGCCTTTGTCTCCAAAGCCCCGGAGCACGTGGTCGCCGCCGAGCGCGATCGCATGGACAAGGCCAAGGCCCTGATCGAGAATCTGGAAGAAAGCCTGAAAAATCTCGGCTGAAGCGCCAGCGTCTGACAAATTCAGCAGACCATAGCATATAGAATAAACACCGGATACGAAAGTGTCCGGTGTTTATTTTTTGCTCTGCAAAAAAGTTTGGAGTTTAGAGTTGAAAGTGTCGCTGAGTGTGGAGTGTGAAGCGTGGAGTGTGGAGTTTAAAGGAATCGCCTTCGGCGATCATTCATAAAATGCGCTTTTTCAATCGTTTGCGCAGCAAACACTTTTAAACTCCTAACTCCACACTCCTAACTCCACTCTTCATATGATATGCACTTTACCCTTTGAGAAAAGGAGAAATCAAAATGCAGACCTTCTCGTTTTATTCCGACGGCCGGCTGACCGTCCGGTTCTGCGGCGAGCTGGATCACGCCGCCGCGGCCTCCGCCATGCGCGCCGTGGCGGAGGCGGCAGGGGAGTACCTGCCCCGAACCTGCGTGCTGGACCTGAGCGGCCTCACCTTCATGGACAGCTCCGGCATCGCCGTGATCCTCAGAGCCCAGAGGCTGCTGAACCACACCGGCGCCGCCCTTACGGTGCAGTCTCCGCCGGAGCAGGCCCGCCGGGTGCTGGAGCTGGCGGGTCTCTCGAAACTCCTGGAACAGCCAAAGCAGCAGAGAAGGGAGGTGGGCAGCATATGAAAGCGGAAAACTACATCAAGCTGGAGTTCCCGGCCCGCAGCGTCAATGAGGGATTTGCCCGAGCGGCTGCAGCGGCCTTCGTGTCCCAGCTGGACCCGACCCTGACGGAGCTGGGCGACATCAAAACCGCCGTCTCTGAGGCGGTGACCAACGCGGTGGTCCACGCCTATCCCGAGGAGATCGGCGTGGTGCAGCTGCGGCTTCGGATTCTTCCGGGGGGAGAGCTGGAGATCATGGTGAAGGATCGCGGCACGGGCATCCCGGATGTGGAGCGGGCGCGCACACCCCTCTACACCACCGGCGGCGAGGATCGCAGCGGCATGGGCTTTACCATCATGGAGGGCTTCATGGACAAGCTCCGGGTCCGCTCCATTCCCGGCCGGGGCACCACGGTCACCATGCGCCGGAAGCTCCAGCGCCGGGGATGACCGACGCCATGCGCGGCCTGATCCGCGCGGCCCAGGCGGGGGATTCCGCCGCGCTGGAGCATCTGGTCCGGGAGAACACCGGTCTGGTCTGGAGCATCGCCCGCCGCTTCTTCGGTCGGGGTGTGGAGCCCGACGATCTCTATCAGCTGGGGAGTGTGGGATTCCTCAAGGCGGTCTACGGCTATGACGAGGCCTACGGCACGGAGTTCTCCACCTATGCGGTGCCCAAGATCGCCGGGGAGATCCGCCGCTTCCTCCGGGACGACGGAGCCGTGAAGGTCAGCCGCACCCTGAAGGAGCAGGCCGCCGTCATCGCCCAGCGCCGCACGGAGATGGAGCAGATCCTGGGCCGGGAGCCCACGGTGTCCGAGCTCAGCGAATCTCTCGGCCTCACGCCGGAGGAGGTGGCCATGGCGGAGCAGGCGTCGGCCCCGGCGGAGTCGCTCCAGCGGGAGAGCGGGGAACATGGGTTTTCTCTGGAGCAGATGCTCTCCGACCCGGAGGCAGGGGAGCGAATGCTGGAACATATCGCGCTCCGCGCTGCCATCTCCGCGCTGCCGGAAAAGGAGCGAAACGTCATTGCCCTGCGGTTTTATCGCGGCCTGACCCAGCAGAAATGCGCTGCGCTTCTGCACATCTCCCAAGTCCAGGTCTCCCGGCTGGAGCGACGGGCCATCACCCACCTGCGTGAAGCGTTAACGGAACCGGTCTGAGCTTACTCAGGCCGGTTTTTCATTGACATACGGCGCTGCAGCAGATACAATAAGATTAATCCGTATTAGAAAGAGGAGGAAACAAGAATGAAGCGTTTGATTTCCGCGGTGCTCGCAGCGCTGATGCTGTGCACGCTGGTTATCCCGGCCTCTGCGGCGAAGCTGAAGGCCTTCCAGGATGTGGAGAATACCAGATGGTACGCCGGAAGCGTTTACGCCCTGGTGCAGGAAGGCATCATCAACGGCAAGTCTGAAAAGTCCTTCGACCCGGACGGTAATCTCACCCGAGCTGAGCTGATGAAGATGCTGGCCTGCGTGGCCATCGGCCAGGATGAACTGGATGCCTACCGCAAAGGCAAGAATTTCTCCGACGTGAAGTCTGAAAACTGGTTTGCCCCCTACGTCAACTGGGCGGCGGAGAACGACATCACCAAGGGCTACAGCGACGGCACCTTCCGCCCGAACCAGCCCGTCACCCGGGCCGAGGCGGCCTCGCTGGTGGTGCGCTTTTC
>CAMHRJ010000297.1 GCA_946187475.1 uncultured Clostridia bacterium
ACACCTGGTACGGCGGTGAGATGAAGAAGGGCATGTTCTCCATGATGAACTACTACCTGCCCCTTCAGGGCATCGCGTCCATGCACTGCTCCGCCAACACAGACATGGAAGGCAAGAACACCGCCATCTTCTTCGGCCTCTCCGGCACCGGCAAGACCACCCTTTCCACCGATCCCAAGCGTCTGCTGATCGGCGACGACGAGCACGGCTGGGACGACGACGGCGTGTTCAACTTTGAGGGCGGCTGCTACGCCAAGGTCATCAACCTGGACGCCGAGTCTGAACCGGACATCTATAACGCCATCCGCCGCGACGCTCTGCTGGAGAACGTCACCCTGGACGAGACCGGCAAGATCAACTTCGCGGACAAGTCCGTCACCGAGAATACCCGCGTCAGCTATCCCATCGAGCACATCGAGAACATCGTCAAGAAGGTCAACGGCATCTCCTCCGGCCCCGCTGCCGACAATGTCATTTTCCTCTCTGCCGACGCATTTGGCGTTCTGCCTCCCGTCAGCATCCTGACGCCGGAGCAGACCCAGTACTACTTCCTGTCCGGCTTCACCGCGAAGCTGGCCGGCACGGAGCGCGGAATCACTGAGCCCACGCCCACCTTCTCTGCCTGCTTTGGTCAGGCCTTCCTGGAGTTGCATCCCACCAAGTACGCCGAAGAGCTGGTCAAGCGTATGCAGAAATCCGGCGCCAAGGCCTATCTGGTCAACACCGGCTGGAACGGCACCGGCAAGCGTATCTCCATCAAGGACACTCGCGGCATCATTGACGCGATCCTGAACGGCGACGTGCTGAAAGCCCCCACCAAGAAGATTCCGGTCTTTGACTTCGAGGTTCCCACGGAACTGCCCGGTGTCGATCCTGCCATTCTGGATCCCCGCGACACCTATGCGGATGCCGCCGAGTGGGACGCCAAGGCCCAGGATCTCGCCCAGCGCTTCATCAAGAATTTCGTCAAGTACGAAGGCAACGCTGCCGGCAAGGCTCTGGTCGCTGCTGGCCCAAAGGTGTAATTCAAAATTAAATCATAAATCCACCGGTTCATCCGGTGGATTTTTATGCAGAAAAGAGGCTGCCAAATGGCAGCCTCTTATTATTTGGAGAATTGCGATTACTTGCTGACCTTGTCGGCCACAGTGCGCTTGACGATCTTGACAGCGCGCTTTGCGACGTAAGGCAGCAGAGCGGGAACGCGCTGCTCGCAGGCCACGAAGCCCTCGGAAGCTTCCGGATGATCGCGCTCCAGGTGGATGGCGTCGAACATGCACTTGGTGGTGCACAGACCGCAGCCGATGCAGCGGTTCGGGTCCACAACACTGACGCCGCAGCCCAGGCAGCGGCTGGCCTCAGCCTTGACCTGCTCCTCGGTGAAGGTCAGACGATCGTGCTCGAAGCTCATGGCCTTCTTCGGGTCATGCAGGATGGGCTGACGGGCCGGAGCATCATAGCAGTCGATATCCAGCGCCAGATTGTCCTTGTCCAGCTCATAGAACTCGCGGAAGTTACGACCGATGGTCAGGCTCTGACCGTCGTTGACGAAGCGGTGCAGAGACTCAGCGCCCTCACGGCCTGCAGCGATAGCGTCGATGGCAAACTTCGGGCCGGTGAACACGTCGCCGCCCACGAAGATGTCTTCCTGCGCGGTCTGATAGGTCAGGCCGTCTGCCAGCGCATTGCCCTTGCGGCCGGTCTTAAGATCGCCCACGTCCAGGTCGCCCCAGTCGATGACCTGACCGACGGAAGCGATGACGGAGTTGACCTTCAGGGTCTCGAACTTGCCGGTGCCAACAGGCGCGCGGCGGCCCTTCTCGTCAGGCTCGCCCAGCTCCATGATCTCCACCTTCAGGCCGTTGACCTTGCCGGCGGCAGTGCCCAGAATCTCCACGGGAGCATTCAGGTAGCAGAACTTGATGCCCTCGGCCATGGCCTCGGCCACTTCTTCCTTATCGGCAGGCATCTCAGCCTCGCTGCGGCGGTAGACCACATAGGTCTCAGCACCCAGACGGGCAGCCGTGCGGCAGACGTCCATGGCAACGTTGCCGCCGCCGATGACCGCGCACTTCTTGCCGATGGCGGGCTTGTTGCCCAGGTTGACCTCGCGCAGGAAGTCCACGCCGCCGAACACACCCTTCAGGTCCTCGCCGGGGATGTTCAGCTTCGCGCTCTTCTGGGCGCCGATGGCCACATAGAAGCCCTTGTAGCCCTGCTTGCGCAGCTGCGCGATGGTGATGTCCTTGCCCACCTCGGTGTTCATCTTGAACTTAACGCCCATCTTCTTCAGGGTGTCGATCTCGCCCTTCAGATGCTTGCGGTCCAGACGATAGCTGGGGATGCCCATGACGAGCATTCCGCCCGGCTCGGGGTTGCGGTCAAAGACGGTGACATTCTTGTAGCCCATGTTCGCCAGGTAGTAAGCGCAGCTCATGCCCGCAGGGCCGGCGCCGATGATGGCGACCTTCTGCTCATAGGGAATGTCCACGGGACGGCGATACTTGGTCTCGGCAATATAGCGATCCTTCGCGGGCTTCTTGAGGTCCTGCTCCGCAATGAACTTCTTGATCTCATCGATGGCCAGGGCACGGTCCACAGCACCGCGGGTGCAGGCATCCTCGCAGCGACGGTTGCAGACGTAGCCACAGA
>CAMHRJ010000298.1 GCA_946187475.1 uncultured Clostridia bacterium
CCAGCCTGCTGCGATTGCAGCAGGCTGGGTTGCTTTTCATTTACGGATGGGCTTCGCCGTTGCGGTAGGCGGTCATGATCTCCTTGAACACCTCACCGGGGGTGGGCGGCGTCCAGACGATGGCGTTGGCGCCGGCGGCGATGGTGCGCTCCAGACTCTCGTCCGTGGGGCCGCCGGTGGCGATGATGGGCAGCTCCGGGAACTGCTTGCGAATCTCAGCAACCACCTCCGGGGTCTGAGCCCCTGCAGCCACGTTGATGATGGCGGCGCCGCTTTCCACCCGCTCGCGGATGCCCTCGGCGGAGAAGGCGGTGACGATGATGGGGATGTCGATGGTATCTGTCAGCTCCTGAATGACTTCATTTTTCGTGGGGGCGTTCACCACCACACCGCTGGCACCCTGCATCTCGGCAAAGGTGGCCAGATTTACCACACGCTTGCCCTGAGTCAGACCGCCGCCGACGCCGGCGAAGATCGGGATATCCGCCGAGTGGATCAGTGCCTCGGTGATGATCTGCTGGGGCGTGTATGGGTAAACCGCCAGCACTGCGTCCGCATCCACGTTGCGGATGGTGGCAAGGTCGGTGGTAAACACCAGCGAGCGAATCCGGCGGCCAAAGATCACGATGCCGCTGCATTTGCGAATTTGGGTAGGCACCCGCAGGGCAAAGCTGCGCAGCTTGCCGTTGATCTGCGGCGGTTCCACCACCTGATCTTCGGTTTCCAGAATCACGAGGGCGGCCTCATGGGCCTCTTTGATTTTTCTCCGGCGCTCCCGGATGCGCTCCCGCCGGGAAGTGAGCTCTTCTTTTCGATCCATGGGAATCCTCCTTTCGGGTACAGGCTGGGGTCAGTTTATCATATAATAATTAACAAAACATGAAAACTTTGGAATATGGGGAAAAGAAAAAGCGCACGGCCCCATGGCCGTGCGCAGAAAGAGTCAAATCAGCGCTTCGTGACGGTGCAGGACGTGACCTTGCCCACGATGCCGTAGCTCTCCGCCAGCTGGTTCAGCTTGCGCATGAGCCGTTCCTTCTGGCTGTTGACGATGGAGACGGCCAGCTTCTCCTTCTGGTTCTTGTTCATGGCCTTCAGCACGCCCTTGACGATTTTGGTGGTGGCCTCGGGAGACTTGCAGGCCAGCTTCAGCGCCGGGTTCAGGTCGCCGTTCTTGCTCATGGTCTCGAACACCAGGGGCAGCTGGGAGTCCAGACGGTCAGAATAATCAATATCTTCCACGGTGAAGGTAATCTCAATCATGGTTCTTCCTCCTGAAGTAAAAATCGATGGTGGTATTATAACAGATATTTTTTTCAATTTCTACCCCCAAAGCGCCAAAACTATGCTACAATGGGGAAAACCAGTTGGGAGGTATGTGCATGTCCGCGAAAAACAGACGTCTGACCGCGCTTTTGCTTACGCTGGCGTTGTTGCTCACGGGCTGCGGCAGCCTGAATTTTTCCAGCGCCGAGGCGCCGGCGATCATCGCCGCGGACGGCAGCTCGCTGGGCGATCGGACGCCTTGGTGTACGGCCAATCCCGCCCTGGCGGAGTCGCTCCGCGCAGCCATCGAGCGGGAGGAGAATCTTACCCTCCAGGGCTGGGCCACGGAGACCATCGCCGCCTGTCTGGATGAGCTCATGGACCAGCCGGAGCTGTTCTGGTTCCGGGGCTACCACATCAGCGCTACCACGGGTCTGCGCACCACGGCGGAGATCACCTTCACTTGGCTCTATGAGGACGGCCCGGCCCGGTATCAGGCCCTCTGCGACAAGTGCGACGAGATCCTGAGTGTCGCTCCCTGGGGCGATTATTATGCCGTGGCGCTGTATCTCTACGAATGGCTGGAGCAAAACGTCACCTACGACCAGACGGCCTACGCCGCCATCTGTGAGGGCAGCGCCGTCTGCGGCGGCATTGCGGACGCCTTCGCCCTGCTGCTGCGCCGCGCCGGCATCGACGCCTGTACCGTCACCGGCGACGCCGTTCAGGACGGTGTACGCACGACGCATGCCTGGAACTACGCAGTGCTGGACGGGGCGGTCTACGGCTTCGATCCCACCTGGGACAACACTGACCTCTATGACGCTGCAGGGAACGAGTATCTGGCCCACGACTGGTTTGCCGTCACCAGCGCGGAGATGAACACCGCCCATACCCCCAGCCGGGAGATGGACAACATCACCGCCACCGCCAATGCGGATAATTTCTACATCCGGGAAAGCTGCCTGCTCACCGAGGACAGCATGGACGCGGTGATGACCGCCCTGCAGCCCCAGCTCTCCGCCGGGCGCAACAGCCTCACCTTCCGCTGCGCCAGCCGGGAGGTCTATGATACCGTGTGCTTCCGTCTGTTCGACCTGGGCGAGGTTTCCCGGGTGCTCCGGAAGATGGGCGCCGTGGGTTCCGGAAGTTACACGCTGACCTATACCCAACAGCCTGATTTGTTTTCTGTGACGCTTTATTTGTGAGTTTTGACGGAAAATCTTTTAAAATTAGAATCATTTCAGTGAAAATGAACAATAAAAAACAGAGAAGTTTTGGCATCCCGTCAATTGACGGGATGCATCTTAATGCGTATAATGAAATCAGAAAGCAAGAGAGGGAAATCCAAACATCCCACACAGCTTTCATTAAATAGAAGG
>CAMHRJ010000299.1 GCA_946187475.1 uncultured Clostridia bacterium
GGATTTCCATGGGATGACCTCCTGTTATGAAATGCAAAAAACGTATATCACGATATACATTATAACTATTTGCCCATGAAAATGCAATCTGTTATGATAAAACCACAAGCATTCTAATGATAAGGAGACGAAGTGCCATGATCAAAATCGAAAACCTGACTCTGACCCAGGAATGGGATAAAACCTTCCCCAAGAGCGACAAGGTCATCCACAGCAAGGTAACTTTCGTGAACCGTTACGGCATCACCCTGGCGGGAGACCTGTATATGCCGAAGTCCGCCGAGGGCAAGCTCCCCGCCATCGCGGTCTGCGGCCCCTTCGGCGCCGTGAAGGAGCAGTGCTCCGGCCTCTACGCCCAGACCATGGCGGAGCGGGGCTATCTGACCCTGGCCTTCGACCCCTCCTTCACCGGCGAGAGCGGCGGCCAGCCCCGGTACATGGCCTCACCGGACATCAACACCGAGGACTTCATGGCGGCGGTGGACTTCCTGTCCCTCCACGAGCGGGCGGACGCCGAGCGCATCGGCATCATCGGCATCTGCGGCTGGGGCGGCATGGCCATCAACACCGCGGCTCTGGACACCCGCGTCAAGGCCACCGTGGCCTCCACCATGTATGACATGACCCGGGTGAACGCCAAGGGCTATTTTGATTCCGAGGACAGCGAGGAACAGCGCTATGCCAAAAAGGCCGCCATGTGCGCCCAGCGTCTGGCAGACCTGAAGGCCGGGGAATACGCCCTGGGCGGCGGCGTCATCGACCCGCTGCCGGAGGACGCGCCCTACTTCGTGAAGGATTATTACGACTATTACAAGACCCCGCGGGGCTACCATCCCCGGTCCCTGAACTCCAACGGCGGCTGGAACGTGATCGGCTGCGAGAGCTTCATCAACCAGCCCATCCTGCAGTACTCCAACGAGATCCGCAGCGCGGTGCTGGTCCTGCACGGCGACAAAGCCCATTCCTGCTATCTGGGCAGGGACGCCTATGCCGATATGGTGAAGGACAGCAAGTATGCCGCCAACAAGGAGCTGCTGCTCATCCCCGGCGCCAGCCACACGGATCTCTACGACGGCGGAGACAAGAACGCCATCCCCTTCGACAGGCTGGCGGCATTCTTTGCCGAGAACCTGAAGTAAATGAAGCGCAGAATCCGGCTCTGCCTGCTGGGCCTTCTGGCCCTGATGCTGAGCGCCTGCGGCGCCGCACCGGCGGAGCCGGGCAGCGCAGGAGAGCCTGTGAGAGAGGATGAGACGACCATGCTGCAAATGACCATCGGCCAGACCCCGGTCACGGTGGACTGGGAGGAAAACGAAGCCGTAAACGCCCTGAAGGCCCTCTGCCAGGACGGGCCGCTGACCATCGCCATGTCCATGTACGGCGGCTTTGAGCAGGTGGGCCCCATCGGGGAGCGTCTGCCCGGCAGCGACCGGCAGACCACCACCCGCGCCGGCGACATCGTGCTGTATTCCGGCGATCAGCTGGTGGTGTTCTACGGCTCCAATTCCTGGGCCTATACCCGCCTGGGCCATATCTCCGACCGGAGCGACGCCGACATGGCGGCCCTGCTGGGCGCCGGCGACGTGACCATCACGCTGGAGGTGACGGGATGAACATCCTGATCCTGAACGGCAGTCCCCGGCCCGGGGGCGAGACCGCCCAGATGGTGGAGGTGTTCCGGTCGGCGGCGGAGGCCGCGGGCCACACCGTCACGGCCCTGAACGTCTGCCGCATGAACATCCACGGCTGCCTGGCCTGCGAATTCTGCCACGGCAAAGGGCAGGGCAGCTGCGTCCAGCAGGACGACATGCAGGAAATTTACCGCCTGCTGCCGGAAACGGACATGCTGGTTCTGGCCTCGCCCATCTACTACCACAACATGAGCGGCCAGCTCAAGTGCGCCATCGACCGGTTCTACGCCGCCCTCTATCCCGAGGCTCCGGAGCGGCTGAAGAAGGCAGCCATGTTCCTGAGCTCCGGAGACCCCGACGTCTATGACGGGGCCCGGTTCTCCTTCGAGGGGGACTTCCTGGGCTATCTGGGTCTGGAGGACCTGGGCGTCTACACCAATCACGACCCGGAGCGGTTCGAGAAGCTGCGGCGCATGGCGGCGGCTTTATAACCATCCATTCATTGACATTTGCGCCTCTGTCGGATATACTGTCTTACAGACAGGACATGTTGTCCGACGGAGGTGATTTTCGTGGCAGAGGCTTCTCCCGCTCTGGCGGATCTGATCGCGGCGGCCGCGGTGCGGTGTTTTCGCGCGGCGGGGTACGACAGCGTATCCGTCAACGACATTTGCCGGGAGGCCAGTGTGGCCCGGTCCACCTTCTACCGGGTGTTCTCCTGCAAGAAGGACGTGATCACCTACCTCTTTGAACACACGGACAAAAATCAGATCGTCACCGTGGAGGAGCTGCTCTCAGCGGAAAACGACTTTGACCGAATGTGGATCATCGGAGACCGGTACATCAGCCTGTCCAGGGAGCTGGGCGCGGAGTTCACCGCCGTGATGATGCGCATGACCGTCTCCGGCGAGATCAACCTCCTGGACCTGGGCCACAGCGTGGACGAATGGTTCATCCGTCTGACCCGCAACTGCCAGAAAACCGGCATCATCCGCAGCATG
>CAMHRJ010000300.1 GCA_946187475.1 uncultured Clostridia bacterium
TGATCTTCATGGGCGTCGGAGCCATGACGGACTTCGGTCCTCTGATCGCGAACCCGAAATCCCTGCTGCTGGGCGCGGCTGCCCAGTTCGGCATCTTCGCCGCCTTCCTGATGGCTCTGGGCCTCTTCGGCTTTGAGCCCAACGTTGCCGCCTCCATCGGCATCATCGGCGGCGCGGACGGCCCCACGGCCATCTGGCTGACCTCGAAGCTGGCGCCCAACTATCTGGCGCCCATCGCCATCGCCGCCTACTCCTACATGGCCCTGATCCCGCTGATTCAGCCGCCGGTCATGCGTCTGCTGACCACCAAGGAGGAGCGCGAGATCAAGATGGAGCAGCTCCGTCCGGTCTCCAAGACCCAGAAGGTCCTGTTCCCGATCATCGTGACCATCTTCGTGTGTCTGCTGCTGCCCTCTGTGGCGCCTCTGCTGGGCTGCCTGATGCTGGGCAACCTCTTCAAGGAGTGCGGTCTCACCGATCGTCTGAGCGACACCGCCCAGAACGCCCTGATGAACATCGTCACCATCTTCCTGAGCACCTCTGTGGGTGCCACGGCCGTTGCCGAGCGTTTCCTCGCTCCCCGGACGCTGTTCATCATCATCCTGGGACTCATCGCCTTTGAGTTCGCCACCGTGGGCGGTCTGCTGCTGGGCAAGCTCATGTGCAAGCTCTCCGGCGGCAAGATCAACCCCCTCATCGGCTCTGCCGGCGTCTCCGCCGTTCCTATGGCTGCCCGTGTCAGCCAGCTGGAGGGCGCTCGCGCCAACCCGTCCAACTTCCTGCTCATGCACGCCATGGGCCCGAACGTGGCGGGCGTTATCGGCTCTGCTGTTGCTGCCGGCTTCCTGCTGGCGGTCTTCGGCGGCTGATTTCACCAAAACCAATCCACAAGCGCCTGTCATTTCGACAGGCGCTTGCTTTTTTAAGAATTATTATGTTGACAAGGCACGGTTTCTTGATTAGAATAGCGGATTGGAGGGATTCACATGAAAAAGATGATTACGATGATTCTGGCATTGGTGTGCCTGTTTTCTTTGGCCGCCTGTGGCAAGCAGACCGACTCGGCAGGGAGCGAGACCGCGAATTCCGTGGAAGAGATCGATGCCCTTGCCGCCAAGGACGCCGCCTGCTTTGCAGAAGCGATGCGCCTGTGGGATGAGGATTCTGACGATTTCGCCATTCAGGCCAAGAGCTTTTCTCTGACGCGTGCGGTGTTCGATAACCGCGTGGAAGCTGCCAAGCTCTCCGGGCTCAGCCAGGAGGAAGCAGAGCAGTACGTTCTGGGTTATGTGGTGGTGCAGACGCTCTACAGCGCGGCCCTTGATATGGGCATCACGCTGGATGACGAAACCTATCAGCAGCACCTTTCCACCAACCGCCAGTACATCGATGGTCTGATCGCCGCCGACAATCCCGATGACGGCAGCCACTACGTCAAAGTGTTTTTCGACGAGCTGGAGAAAAACGGCGTTGTCGATAAATACTGGGAGCTGAACACGGGCTACCTGTGGGTGACGGATATGATTTCCGCCCTCACCAAGGGTATCCACGATGCCTATCTCCAGCGCGGCGGTTCTTCTACCGACGAGCAGGCCTGGATGCAGTTCTGCATCGACTTCACGAAGAAGGCCGTCGAAGCCCAGGAGGTGCAGTTTGCACCGGATCTGCATTGGGAGCTCACCGGAGAAAACTACCACAGCAATCTCTGGCCCGCACTGTAAACAAAAAAACGCCTGATGGAAATCAGGCGTTTTTTAATATCATTTTTCCCGCTTAAAGGTCATTTGCCGCCTCTGCCCAGTCGAGGATGGTTTCGTCACATTGGTAGACCATGTCATCCCAATGGCGGGCGCTGCTGTCGTCATAGACGCCGATGGTATAGAATCCGGCGCGCCGGGCGATCATGGCGGCATAATAGGAGTCCTCATAGACGGCGATCTCGTATGGCCGGGCGCCGAAGTCCCAGGCGCACTGCAGGAAAATGTCCGGCCGCTCCTTGCCGGCGCCCACCTCGTCGCAGCAGCGCATGAATGCGAAATAATCCGCGATGCCAAGCCGTTCCAGACAATACCGCGCAAGCGGCACAGGCGTCAGCGTGGCCACACACATGGCAACGCCCATCTCCTGCAGCCGACGGAGATAGGTCTTCACATGGGGCTTCAGCGGGATATCCTTCAGATAATGGGCGTCGATGATGTTTCCCATCTCCAGCACGATCTGCATCGGCGTCTGGTCCAGATGCAGTTCGCTTTGAATCACCGCAGCGGCATCCTGCATGCCAAGTCGACGGGTCTTCCGCAGCAGGGAGGCCCGCCTGTTTTCCGAAATCTGCAGTTGCCCCAGATACTCTCCGGTCAGCCGTCCCCAGTAGGGCATGGAATCGATCAGCGTCCCATCCATATCAAATATCGCAAATTGTTTTTCCATCGTTCTCATCTTTCTGTGATTCTTTTCATCAGTATATTGCATTTCACTTTGCTCTGTCAAGGGAAATGAAAGCACCGTTTACGGAACCGGAACCTTCTCCGGCCAAGAGAAATAGTTGTTTGGTTATAACAACGCGAAGTCCTGATAAGCCCAACATATTGTGGCTGTATTTATGATTTTTGGCAGGAATTCATTTAT
>CAMHRJ010000301.1 GCA_946187475.1 uncultured Clostridia bacterium
GACGTGGTCATCACCGAGATCGGCGGCACCATCGGCGACATCGAATCCCAGCCCTTTCTGGAGGCGGTTCGGCAGATTGCTCTGGAGGTGGGCCGTGAGAACAGCCTCTTCATCCACGTGACCCTGGTGCCCTATCTCCATGGCTCGGAGGAGCACAAGTCCAAGCCCACCCAGCACTCGGTGAAGGAGCTGCAGGGCATGGGCATCCGGCCGGATCTCATCGTGCTGCGCTGCGACGAGCCGCTGGAGGAGAGCATCTTCCAAAAAATCTCCCTGTTCTGCAACGTAAAGCCCGACTGCGTGCTGGAAAACCGCACCCTGCCGGTGCTCTATGAGGCGCCGCTGATGCTGGAGCAGGCGGGTTTCTCCCGGGTGGTCTGCCGGGAGCTTGGCATCCCTGCACCCGAGCCGGATCTGAGCGAGTGGACCGCATTGGTTTCGCGGATCAAGCGCCTGCAGGGCTCGGTCCGGATCGGCCTGGTGGGCAAATACGTACAGCTTCACGACGCCTATCTCTCCGTGGCAGAGGCGCTGCGGCACGCGGGCTACGCCTGCGGGGTGCGGGTAGAAATCGACTGGATCGACTCGGAAACAGTCACAGAGGCGGAACTTGCCTCCCTGGACGGAATTCTGGTGCCCGGCGGCTTCGGCGGCCGGGGCATTGAGGGGATGATATTTGCTTCCCGCTATGCCAGAGATCACAAAGTTCCCTATCTGGGTCTGTGCCTTGGCATGCAGATCGCCGTCATAGAGTTCGCCCGGAACGCCGTCGGGCTTGCCGACGCCAACTCCGGCGAGTTTGCCCCGGACTCCCCCCACAAGGTCATCGACTTCATGCCGGGACAGAGCGACGAGATCAACAAGGGCGGCACCCTGCGTCTGGGTGCCTGCCCCTGCGTCATCACCCCGGGCACGAAGCTCCGGGAATGCTACGGGCAGGACCGGATCTCCGAGCGCCACCGCCACCGCTACGAGCTGAACAACGACTACCGCTCCGCCCTGGAGGCCGCCGGTATGACCCTCTGCGGCCGCTCCCCGGACGACCTGCTCATCGAAGCCGTGGAGCTGACGGACCACCCCTTCTTCCTGGGCGTCCAGTACCACCCCGAATTCAAATCCCGGCCCAACCGGCCGCACCCGCTGTTTCTGGGCTTCCTGCGGGCGGCCCTGACCCGGCAAAAAGGAGGGCAGAGCTGATGCGCTTTACCAAAATGCAGGGCCTTGGCAACGATTATCTCTACGTCTACGGCCCGGTACCGGAAGACGCGGTCCAGCTGAGCCGCCGATTGTCTGACCGGCACTTCGGCCCCGGCGCCGACGGACTGATCTTCATGGGACCCTCAAACCGGGCGGATTTCTCCATGCGGATCTTCAACGCCGACGGCAGCGAGGCCGAGATGTGTGGCAACGGCATCCGCTGCGTGGGGAAATATCTCTATGACCATGGCTATACCAGAAAGCGTGTGCTTGTCATCGAAACCCGGGCAGGGCTGCGGCAGTTGACCCTGCACGGCGAGGCGGGCAAAATCACCGGCGCCAGCGTGGAGATGGGAACCGCAAAAACCACCCCGGGAAGCGCCGGGGATCTGGTGGATCTGGGGAACCCCCATCTGGTCCTTCTTGTGCCGGATGCAGCAGCGGTTGACATAACGACAGAAGGCCCGAAGCTGGAGCATTCCGTCCCCGGCGGGGTGAACGTGGAGTTTGTACAGCTGCTGGCGCCGAAGCGCCTGCGGATGCGCGTCTGGGAGCGGGGCAGCGGCGTGACCCTGGCCTGCGGAACCGGAGCCTGCGCTTCCGCAGCCGCTGCGGTAAGCCGCGGCCTTTGCCCGGCGGACAGCCCCATTGAGCTGGTGCTGGACGGCGGCAGTCTGTTCATCACCGTCCGCGCTGACGGTTCGATTCAGATGGAGGGCCCGGCGGAAACCGTCTATGAAGGAGAGATCAAGCTATGACCCATATCAATCCCTATTACAGCCGACTGAAAACCAGCTATCTGTTCTACCGCATCAACCAGACCGTGGACGCCCTGCGCCGGGACCACCCCCGGGACCGGCTGCTGCTTCTGGGGGTTGGAGACGTGACCCTGCCTCTGGCCCCGGCGGTGATTGCGGCCCTGCACCGGGCGGCGGAGGACCAGGCAAGGCAGGAGAGCTTCCAGGGCTATATGCCGGAGCTGGGGAAGGACTTCATGAAGCAGGCTGTGGCGGATTACTACGCCCGCCGGGGCACAAAGCTGGACCCGGCGGAGATCTTCATCTCCTACGGGGCCGGGGACGACCTGGGCGTGATCGGAGGCCTGTTCGCGCAAGAAAACCGGGTGGCGGTGATCGAGCCCGCCTACCCGGCCTACGTGGATACCAATCTGATGGCGGGACGGACCATTGTATCCGTCCCCGGCGGGGAGGACAACGGCTTCCTTCCCCTGCCGTCCGAAAATCTGGAGGCGGAGCTGGTGTACCTCTGCTCTCCCAACAACCCCACCGGGGCGGCCTATACCAGAGCACAGCTTCAACTGTGGGTGGATTGGGCCAACGCCAGAGACGCCGTCATCCTCTTTGACGCCGCCTATGAGGCCTTTATCACGGACCCGGCAGTTCCCCACAGCATCTATGAG
>CAMHRJ010000302.1 GCA_946187475.1 uncultured Clostridia bacterium
CCTGTGTTAACGGGAGGGGCAAGCCCCTCCCCTACGAGCACAAATGGTGGTGCGGCATAAATCCAACTCCCCGCTGTATTCCAATCTGTCGGCTTCGCCGACACCACAGCTCCACACTCCACACTTCACACTGACTTTGACACTCTCAAAGGAGGGTTTTCCATATGTCCAAACCATTAGTCGCCATCGTGGGTCGGCCCAACGTGGGCAAGTCCACCTTATTTAATAAACTCTGCGGCCAGCGGCTGAGCATCGTCGAGGACACCCCCGGCGTCACCCGCGACCGCCTCTACGCCGAGTGCGAGTGGTGCGGCCGCACCTTCGACATGGTGGACACCGGCGGCATCGAGCCCCAGGCCGACAGCGAGATCCTCATGTTCATGCGGGAGCAGGCGCTCCTGGCCATCGACGCCGCCGACGTGATCATCCTGGTCACCGAGATCGGCACCGGCGTCACCGCCGCGGACCAGGAGGTGGCCAACATGCTCCTGCGCTCCAAAAAGCCCGTGGTGCTGGCGGTGAACAAGATGGACTCCACCGGCGCGGTGGACCCCGGCATCTATGAGTTCTATTCCCTGGGTCTGGGCGACCCCATCGCGGTGTCCTCCGTCCACGGCCACGGCACCGGCGATCTGCTGGACGCCTGCCTGGAGCACTTCCCGCCCAAGACCGAGGACGAGGAGGACGCGGACTACATCCGCGTGGCCGTCATCGGCAAGCCCAACGTGGGCAAGAGCTCTCTGGTAAATCTGGTGCTGGGGGAAAAGCGCGTCATCGTCAGCCCCATGGCCGGCACCACCCGGGACGCGGTGGACACCCGGTTTGAGAACAAATACGGCAAATACATCTTCGTGGACACCGCCGGCATCCGGCGCAAGAGCCGGGTGGACGACCGGGTGGAGAAGTTCTCCGTCCTGCGGGCGAAGCTGGCCATTGAGCGCGCCGACGTCTGTCTCATCATGATCGACGCCCGGGAGGGCGTCACCGAGCAGGACACCAAGATCGCGGGCATGGCTCACGAGGCGGGCAAGGCTTCCGTGGTCGTGGTGAACAAATGGGACCTGATCGACAAAGAGACCGGCACCATGGAGAAAATGCGCAAGGACGTGATGCGGGATCTGAGCTTCATGAGCTACGCCCCCATCCTCTTCATCTCCGCCATGACCGGCCAGCGCACCGAGCGTCTGTTTGAGCTGATCAACTTCGTCAACGACCAGAGCGCCATGCGCATCACCACCGGCATGCTGAATAACGTCCTCGCCGACGCCCAGGCCAGAGTCCAGCCTCCCACGGACAAGGGCCGCCGGCTGAAGATCTACTACATGACCCAGGTGGGTGTGAAGCCCCCGGTGTTCGTGGTGTTCTGCAATTCCAAGGAGCTGTTCCACTTCAGCTACCAGCGGTATATTGAAAACCAGATCCGTGCGGTCTTCGGTCTGGAGGGCACGCCCATCCGGCTGCTGATCCGCCAGAAGGGAGAGCAGGAATGATACCGTTACTGCTTTCCGCCATCGCCATTGCATCCTACCTGATCGGCAACATCAACGCCGTGCACATCGTCTCCCGCATCTTCCGCCGGCAGCTGCCGGACTTCAGCGGTGAGCGCGCCATGGCGGAGATCAACCGCGTCTTCGGCACGCCGGGCATCGTGGCGGCCACGGTGGTGGACGCGGCCAAGACCGTGGTGGCGGTGCTGCTGGGCGGTCTTGTGCTGCACGAGGGCTCCCTCATCAGCTACATGGCGGTGGGCCGGTGCTTCGCGGCCTTCTGCGTGCTGCTGGGCCACTGCTGGCCGGTCTTCCACCGGTTCCGCGGCGGCCGGGGCGGCGTGGTGGCCATGGCGGCCATGTTCTGCGTCCACTTCCCGCTGGCCGTGCTGATCGCGCTGATCTTCGCCGGTGTCACCTGGGCCTCGAAATACATGGCCGTGGGCACCCTGACGGCAGCGGCCCTCTCTCCGCTGGCGGTCTGGATCGAGTACGGCGGTCTCTGCGCGCTGCTGGCCCTGTTTTCCGTGCTGGTGATCTTCTTCACCCACCGGCGCAGCATCGTGAACCTCCTCCGCCGCCGGGAACCGAAGCTGAACCTCCAGCGAGATTTGAGCATGAAGTTCGAGGAAGAGGATTTCTAAGCCATGACGTGGTTTTTTCTTCTGGGAACGGTCCTCACGCTGTTTGACGGGTTCGTGTTCGTGGTGATCTTCGTCTGTATCCGCTGGGAGCGAAAAGGGCAGCATCTCGCCAAAGAGCGCTTTCGCATGTTGGTGCTTCTGGTGTTCGCAAACCTTCTGATCGTCCTGACTGCCAGGCTGATGGTCTGGATCCCTGAGTGGAGAAACTGGCTCATGCCGCAGCTCAATGGCCACCACCCCTCCTGGACGCTGGTTCCGACGCTCTGGATGCTCAACCCCAGGCTTCTCTGGTACCTGCTTACCAAGATTCTCGGCCTGATTGGGCTTTGGGTGATGTGGAAGCAAAATAAGGACTAAAAGCCGCCTCCGGGCGGCTTCAGACTGTCAAAGAACCCGGTGTAATGCTCAGGCAAAACACCGGGAATTTTCGTAAATTGGGAAAAAGAAGGCCAAAATCGAGGCAAAACAGGAGCTGTCCCAGC
>CAMHRJ010000303.1 GCA_946187475.1 uncultured Clostridia bacterium
GGCGACGAGGCCGGGGCCTTTCGTCTGCAGCTTCTCCGCTGTCTGTGCGACGAATCGGCCGAACTTCCGCCGACGGCGCAGAAGCTGGCCGGAGACTTGAGCGGAGAAGAACGGGCCGCCATGCTGATGCAGACCTGGTATGTCAGCAACGGCTCCGCCGACTCTGGTATAACCGAGCAGGTCAACACGCTGAAGAAGGCCGTCCGGGACAAGTCTGCCCAGCTTGACGCTTTCCGCATGATTGCCCGGGGCGAGGTCTCCGTGACGGATCAGCTGGTGGTCGGGCACAGCCGGACAGCGATTCTGATCGGCGTGATCATCGCCTTCAATGCGCTGCTCCTGGCTGTTCTGATGGCAGGCGATCGGACCTGGCAGCTGGATGTCAAGTGGCTGATCATTCTGCTGATCGTAGACTTCCTGCTCCTGTTCCAGCTCATGCCGCTGGTCTTTATGCTGGTCAAGGCCTTCTTCCCGGAGGGCAGCTTCTCCCTCGAAACCATCCGCCGCCTGCACACCTACCCGCTGAATCTGGACGCGGTGAAAAACACGCTCATCGCAGCGAGCGCAACCATGGTGTTCGGAACGCTGCTCGCCTTTCCGCTGGCCTGGCTGGTGGGCCGCACGAATCTGTACGGGCGGAAGTTTTTCCGCGCGCTCTTCGTCCTCACCTATATGGTGCCGCCCTATGTCGGCGCCATGGCCTGGCTCCGCCTGCTCAACCCCAACGTCGGCACGGTCAATCAGTGGATACGCGCCCTTCTCCGACTCAGCGACGCACCGGGGCCCCTGAACGTCTATAGCCTGCCCGGGATGATCTGGGTGCTGACCAGCTTCTACTATCCCTACGCCTTCATCACCATCAGCCGCGCCATGGAGAAGATGGATCCCTCTCTGGAGGAAGCCAGCCGCGTCAGCGGGGCCTCTCCGCTCAAGACCGTGTTCACCGTGACGCTGCCCATGATGCTTCCCTCGCTGATCTCCGGCGCGCTGCTGGTTTTCGTGAGCGCCATGAGCTGCTACGGCATCCCCTCCATCATCGGCAGTCCCGGGCGCGTACACACCGTCACCACGCGCATTGTGGAATATGTCTCTCTGGGCCAGCAGGGGCTCAATGACGCCACCGGCATGGCGGTGTTCCTGATGCTGCTGGCGGTGATCATCCTGTTTCTCTCGGATGTGGTTCTCGCCAAGCGGCAATATATCACCGTGTCCGGCAAGTCCGTACAGCCAACCCTCGTGGAGCTGCGCCGCTGGAGGGTTCCGCTCACCGTGCTGGTCTCCCTCTTCGCGGTGATCGTCATTCTGATCCCCTTTGCCACGATTCTGCTCACTTCGTTCAAGATCGACGTCGGCAAGAGCGCCCTGCAGGCCGGCAACTTCACGCTTAACAACTGGAAGACGGTCTTCGGCCGGGTGGAAACCCTCAACAGTCTGAAGAACTCTTTTGTCTTCGCCTCTGTCGCCGCCACCGTCGGCATCGTCATCGCCTGCACCATGAGCTATCTACTCCAGCGCACGCACATCCGCGGACGTAAGATTCCGGATTTTCTCATTACGCTGGGTTCCGGTACGCCCTCGGTGGTCATCGCCCTGGGCCTCATCATGACCATGAAGGGGAACTTCGGCATCAACATCTACAACACCGCCTATATCATGATCATCGCCTATCTGATCAAGTACCTGATGATGGGCATGCGCACCGTGGTCTCCGCCATGAGCCAGATTCACGCCTCCCTCGAGGAGAGCAGCCAGGTCTCCGGCGCGAGCTGGAGCCGCACGATGTTCCGGATCACGGGACCGCTGATCTTCCCGTCGATCGCGGCGGGCTGGTTCCTGATCTTCATTCCCAGCTTCTATGAGCTCTCCATGACGACCCTGCTCTACTCCAGCACGACCAAAACCATCGGCTTCCAGCTCTATGAATACTGGACCTTTACCAGCCAGCCGATGAGCTGTGCGATGGCCTTCGGCATTCTGCTGATCGTCATGCTCATCAACTTCATTCTCCACCGCCTGACGAAGGGCGAGTTCTCCATCTGAAAGGGGAAAGACCGATGGCAACGGTAAATATTCAGAACGTCACCAAAGCATTCGGGGACAACGTGGTGCTCCGTGAATTCAGCGCGACCTTCCGTGACGGCGAATTCATCACGCTTCTCGGCCCGTCCGGCTGCGGAAAGACCACCATGCTCCGCATCATCGCGGGCTTTGAAAAGCCCACCTCGGGTGAGGTATTCATCGACGGAGCTCTGGTCTCGGGCGGCAAAACCTTTGTTCCGCCCGAAAAGCGCGGCATCGGCATGGTTTTCCAGAGCTACGCCGTCTGGCCGCATATGAATGTGTTCGACAACGTGGCCTATCCCCTGACCATCCGGCATGTGCCCAAGGCCGAAATCAAAACCAGCGTGGGGCGCGTTCTCGGTATCGTGCATCTGAGCCGCTACGCCGAGCGCTTCCCCAGCCAGCTCTCCGGCGGCCAGCAGCAGCGCGTCGCCCTGGCCCGCGCCCTGGTGGCGGAACCGAAGCTTCTGCTGCTGGATGAGCCGCTGAGCAACCTCGACGCCAAGCTGCGGGAGTCCATGCGCTTTGAGATCAAGGA
>CAMHRJ010000304.1 GCA_946187475.1 uncultured Clostridia bacterium
TCGTCGGCTGCTCATCACGCCCCTGCTCGGCGAAGCTCCGGTGATCCACACGCTCGTCAAAGCCGTGCCGTTCCAGAGAACGGTTGACCGCATTGGCCCAGGCTTCCCGCCATAGGACAAGCTGTTCCTCACTGTTCCAGCGCTCGGAGATAGGGTTCTGCCTGCCGAATTTCGTGCTCTTCGGATGTTTGGAGAGACGGGTATATCCTTTTGCCTCGGCTTCAGAAGGTGCCATATATTCCTTCTTCCTGCCGACCTTGTACGGATACTGTTTCTCCCAGCCGTCTGCCTGCGCCTCTTTGAACTCGGCGGCGGTAAAGCCGCGTTCCTCGCCGTTTCGCACACAGAAATATTCCTTTTCCGTTTTATACTGCCAAGTGCCGTCCGGATTCAGAGGCCGGACTGTCAGCAGGATATGGGCATGGGGATTGTGGCCGGGCGGGTCGGGATCGTGGATCGCCACGTCCGCGCACATGCCCTCGTTGACAAATTGCTGATAGATAAACTTTGACAGCAGATTGATCCAGTCCAGCTTGCCAAGCTCAACAGGCAACGCCACGACGAACTCACGGGCCAGTCTGCTGTCTTTCGTTTTCTCAGTTTCCTCGACAGAGTTCCACAAGACAGCGCGATCCTGCCATTCCACTGGGGCGCAATCCGGGAGGAAGACGTTCGACCAGACGAGCCCCTGTTTGCGCGTGTAGTCGTGCTGAACGCCGTCATAGTCGTTGTAGATGGCGGAGCAACTCATGTAAGCCGAAGCCGCGCAGGCAGAACGACCTGTCCCTCGGCTGATGACCTTCGCCTCCAAATGGTAAATGGCCAATCGTTTTCACCTCCAATCCTTTCTGATTCTCTTTCGTGAAAGAGAATGCAGGGGCGGCCAAACATGTCCGACCCTGCCTCTGCGACAAAGCTGCCGGTGGCAGGTTTTCGCAAGCGGAGGGAACGGCGCACCGATCCCTTCGCGCAGACAATGATGATCGGGACCGCAGTCTCGGCAGCATTGTCTGGCGCTCTCCGCAGAGAGCGCAATCCGCCTCGCAGAGCGCACAGCTGGCGCGAAGCGGCAGTACCACCGCCGGCCTTTAGCCGGTGGTGAGTAAGTGCGCCCTTCGGGATAAAAAGAAAGAGGAGCGCCCCGGTCTCCCGGAACGCCCCATTCCCGTTATGGAAAGATCTCGCGTAATGCATTGTCCAGTTCGTCCAGCTCCATGTGCCTGGCTGCCGGAAAGTGCTTCTCGAATACAGCTCCTTCCTGGATCAGCCGCCGCGTCCTGGCCTTTCGTTCCTTGACGCGGTTCCTCGCCTGCGCTTCCTCCATGCGGTGCTTGGCTTGAAGCAGCTTCTTTTCATCTTCTGTCACGGTAAAACCTCCTTTGGTATCAGAAATGGTGAACGCAGATACCGCTTTTCCCGACGATGGTATCAATCGTCGGGGCAAACGGTATCTGCGCGTTTCGGATTTGAAAAATGGTAGTAAAAATGGCCGGGAATGATACTTCTGTGGTATCACTCCCGGCCAATCATGGTGTATGAAAAGTTTTCGCCTATTTATAAGGTAATAATCCCCGGTTTGACCTCCGGATCATGACTGCACAGCACGGCTGCGCAGCCAGGGTCTGCGGCCATGTCCGCAATCCAGCGGAGGCTTTTCCTCTGAAAATCACGGGCAAAGCCGAAGCCGGGCACGATGTTCTCCTGCCAGTTGCGCGGAGAGAAGGCTGCGTCCGCCGTCAGAAGGACAAAGCGTTTGCCGTTTCGGATCACAACCGCCGCCTGGCCTTCCGTATGACCGGGCACATTGACCAGTTGGATGCTCTCGTCTCCGAACAGATCGATGACCCAATGGTTCGGGCCGAGCGGCGAACCACGGTAAAACGGGCGCTCCATGGGATATTGGATCCAGAGATCCTGCGGCTGCCGGGTCTTGTACACGGTGCGGCAGGACCAATAGTATTCGTATTCCGGCAGGACGATGTGCTTAGCCTTGTTCACGTGCCGGAGCCCCGACACATGGTCGACGTCGAGATGCGTCAGCAGCACATAGTCCAGATCCTCCGGCTGAATGCCCAAGTCTGCCAGCTGCTCGTGGATCGCCATCCCCTTCGGTACAAAGGGATGAAAGAGCGCTGCCATTTGAGCCGGGAGAACAGCGGCTGCCGCCTTGGGGTCGTACACGCCCCGGGGACTTATATCCCGGCACCAGCCGGTGTCCACAAGGATCAGCCCCTTCGGGTGCTCGATCAGATAGGTGAAAACGGGAAGCGTGATCCGGTTTTTATCCGCTGCCGTGAGCTGCTTTGCCGCTTCGATCAGATCGAACCGTTTGCCATAGGGAACGGTCGGATCGACGCGGATGCTTCCGCACTGCAGCACATGAATCTTCATGGAATCATCCTTTTTATGAGTGTGTCAGATTTCCCAGATATCCGATGATGTTGTCGCTGATCTCGCCGGTCAGCGCACCGTTGTAGTTGCAGATAAAGGTCCCGGCAATGAGGATCATCATGGCCTCGGCCTCACGGTGTCCGACCTCCGGGCCGTAGATCGCCACGAGGCACTGCTCCATGGTCTCGCGCCACTCGC
>CAMHRJ010000305.1 GCA_946187475.1 uncultured Clostridia bacterium
GTCACCGCGTCCACCATGGGCCCCGGTGTGAAGGTCGCCGTCAAGGTGTAATTCGGATCATCATTGGATCAGAAAAAGCACGCTGTATCATACAGCGTGCTTTTTGTTTTTTCGGGGCGGCAGAGCCGCCCCGAAGTCCCCCTTGCCACAAAGCAGCATGTCCGAAGACATGTTTCAGATTTCAAAGGTTTTCTGGTACCAGGCGGAATACTGCTGGAAGTTCTCCGAGCGTTTCCGGCGCAGCTGCTCCAGATACTCGTGGGTATCGAAGGCGCCCAGGGAGAGCTCCAGCATGGCCACGGCGATGTTGGAGCAGTGGTCGCTGACCCGCTCGAAGTTGGTGAGCAGATCGTTGAACACATAGCCCTGCAGGATGGTGCAGGTGCCGTTTTGCAGGCGCTCCACGTGGTGGACCTTCATCTCGTCGCAGAGATCGTCGATGACCTCCTCCAGAGGCTCCACCTTCTCGGCCTCCTCCAGATCCTCATTCACGAAGGCTTTCACGGCCAGGCGCGTCACCTCCGAGGTGGCGCCGATGATCACGGCCAGCTCATGCTGACCGGCGGGCGAAAAGGAGAGCTTCTTATCAAAGAGCTCCTTGGCGCTCTCGGCGATGTTCAGCGCGTGGTCGCTGAGACGCTCGAAGTCGGAGATCACGTGCAGATACTTGGACACTTCCCCACTCTGGCGGTCGTTGAACTCCCGGCCGGTGAGCTTCATGAGATAGGTGCCCAGCACATCCTCATAGCGGTCCACCTCGGACTCCAGCTCCTGCACCTCCCGGAAGCCCTCCTCCGAATAACTGCGCACCAGAAAAAAGGACGTCTCCAGCGCCTTGCGGGAGAGCTCCGCCATGGCATTGATGGTGAGACGGCTCTGTTCGATGGCCAGTGCCGGGTGCTCCAGGAAGCGTTCCTCCAGTCGCAGACCGGGGTCGGCGCGCACGGGACCGCGGTCCGGCACCATGCGGCAGACGATGGCCTCGATCACGTCGATCAGCGGCATGAGCATCACCGTCAGGATGAAGCGAAACAGGGTGTTCACCCCTGCCAGAGAGAAGGGATCCATCACTTTGGACATAAACGCGAAGGGATGCACCGCGTGGACGATGTAGAACACCGCCGTCATCACGATGACGCCCAGGAAGGAGGCCACCAGATAGACCCAGGCCGTGCGCTTGCCCTGCACGGTGGCGCCGATGGCGGACAGCAGCACCGGGAAGGCAGCACCGATGGTGATGCCGAACAGCAGCGGCAAGGCCGCGTCGAGAGCCAGGGCCCCCGTGACCGAGAGGGCCTGCAGGATGCCCACCGCCGCGCTGGCAGACTGAAGCAGCGCCGTGAAGGCCGCGCCCACCAGAATGCCCAGGAACGGATTGGACATGCTGGTCATGGTTTTGGTGAACCAGGGCTGATCGCCCAGACCGTCCACCGCGCCGGACATGGTGCTCATGCCGAACATCAAGACGGCAAAGCCCATGAGGATATCGCCGATGTGGCGCTGGGTCTGGCTTTTGGAGAACATGCGCAGCACCACACCCACCACCGCAACCACGCCGGTGAGCGTGGCCGTGGAGAGGACGCTGCGGAGACTGCCCGCGCCCTCGATATAGCTCAGACAGATCACCCAGCCCGTAATGCTGGTGCCCAGGATGGAGCCCAGGATCACGGAGATGGCCTGCCGCAGCTTCATCATTCCGGAGTTCACGAAGCCCACGGCCATGACGCTGGTGGCGCAGGAGGACTGGATCACCGCCGTGACGCCGGTGCCCAGCAGCACGCCCCGCATCGGGGTGCTGGAAAGGCGGTAGAGGATCGGCTCCAGACGGTCGCCGGAGACGGATTTCAGCCCGTCACCCATCAGCGACATGCCGAAGAGGAACAGCGCCACGCCGCTGAGCAGCGCTATGATTTCAGAAACGCCCATACAGGCTGTCTCCCTTCATGTTTGCATTCGCTGCTCAGTTTACCCGGGCAATGTAAAATCTGAAACCGTCTTATGTTAAATCTATGTAAAATCTATGGAAAAACCGCAAAAGCTGTGTTAATCTCTCTTTGAGGTGAAGCCAATGATCTATCTTCTGGAGGATGACGACAGCATCCGAAAGCTTGTGATCTATACGCTGGAAAGCCAGCAGTTCCCTGCCCGGGGCTTTTCCGAGGCAGAGAGCTTCTGGAAGGCCATGGCACAGCAGACGCCCTCGCTGGTGCTGCTGGACATCATGCTGCCCGGAGAGGACGGCATTTCCGTGCTGCGCAGACTCCGCTCGGAAGCCGCCACGGCCCACGTCCCCGTGATCATGATGACGGCAAAAAACACAGAATATGACCGGGTGGAGGGTCTGGACGCCGGAGCCGACGACTACATTTCCAAGCCCTTCGGTATGATGGAGCTGGTGGCCCGGGTCCGGGCGGTGCTGCGCCGCACGGAACCCCGCAGCGCAAGCGTGGAATATCGGGTGGGTCAGCTGTATGTCTGTCCGGAGCGGCACGAGGTGAAGGTCGCCGGCGAGCCGGTGGAGCTGACCTACAAGGAATTTCTGCTGCTGTGCACCCTGCTGGAGAATCAGGGCCGGG
>CAMHRJ010000306.1 GCA_946187475.1 uncultured Clostridia bacterium
GAAGCGGAGGATGATCTCGTCGCCATCGAAGGCGTCCTCCACGTTTTCGCTCCACTCCACGGCACAGACACTGCCCCGGCGGAGATAGTCCTCCCAGCCGATGTCGAACAGCTCATCGCCGCTCCGGAGACGGTACATGTCAAAATGAATCAGCTCACGCGCGCCGCGGTATTCGTTCACGATGGTGAAGGTAGGGCTGCTGACCCGGCAGTCGATGCCCATGCCCCGGGCCATGCCCCGGACGAAGGCGGTTTTGCCGGAACCCAGCTCACCATACATGGCGACAACCACGCCGTCGGGCAGGCTGCGGGCGAAGGTCTCCCCCGCCTGCTCGGTCTCGCGCTCGCTGTTTGTGAAAAACTCTGTCATATTCTTACTTCCATTTTCAGAAATCCTGAACCATTATAGCAGGAAATCGCCGTTGCGTAAAGTCTTTTTCTGTGTTATAATACGTGGCTGTAAAGAAACGATGAAAGGAGGCAACTGCCTGTGAAACGCTTTCGCGGCGCGGCGAAGGAATTCTTCCAGCGCGCCGACCTGCTGCTGCTGGCGCTGAGTCTGATCTGCGCCGTCTACGGCATCATCGTCATTTCCAGCGCCACCGCCTCCTATGACGGTACGGCGAAATACATCGTGGTGCAGATTGCTTCCATGCTTATGGGTATCGTCGCCTTCGTGGTCATGACGGTTCTGGACGTGGACATTCTGGCCGACAAATGGCTGGCGCTGACGATCTTCAACGTGCTGTTTATCGCTGGCCTCATCATCTTCGGTATGGACGACGGCACCGGCAACCGCGCCTGGTACCGTTTCCTCGGCATCGGCATCCAGCCCACGGAGATTGTGAAGCTTACGTTCATCATCGTGCTGGCAAAGCAGATCTCCACCCTGCAGAAAAGCCCCCAGGGGCTGAACGCCCCCCTGTCCGCCGCGCAGATCGCGGGACACTTCCTGCTGATCTTCGGCGTGATTCTGGTGGTGTCCAAGGACCTGGGCTCGGCCATGATCTTCTTCTTCATCCTGATCGTAATGCTCTTCGCGGCGGGCTTTGCCCTGCGGTGGTTCGCCATCGGCTTTGCCGCCATCGCCGCCATGATCCCGCTGCTGTGGAACTTCGTATTGAAGGACTATCAGAAAAACCGCATTCTTGCGCCTTATGACAGCTCTATCGATCCCACCAACACCGGCATCAACTGGCAGGCACACCAGAGTAAGATCGCCCTGGCATCCGGCAGGCTCACCGGCACGGGACTGTATCACGGTACCCAGAGCCAGTCCAGCCACTTCCCTGAGAAGCACACGGACTTCATCTTCGGCGTCATCGGCGAGGAGCTGGGCATGATCGGCTGCATCCTGGTGGTGCTGCTGCTGACCGCCATCATCATCCGCTGTGTGGTGGTGGGCGTCCGCTCCGGCAACTCCATGGGCGCTCTGATCTGCTTCGGTGTGGCTGCGTTCATGACCTTCCAGGCCTTTGAGAACATCGGCATGTGCATCGGCATCACGCCGGTCATCGGCATCACGCTGCCCTTCTTCAGCTATGGCGGTTCTTCCCTGCTGGCCACCTTCATGGCCATGGGCATGGTCTCCGGCGTGCACTTCCGGCCCAAGCGGCGCAGAAGCTCGATCTATTACTGATTCCGAAAAGCCTGGGCAGCGGCAGCCGTCCGGGCCATCCAGCGGATGGATTCGGCGGGATAATCACCTACGGCAGTCTCTCCCGTGAGCATCAGGGACTGGGCGCCGTCCAGCACGGCATTGAAAATATCGCTGACCTCTGCCCGGGTGGGCACGGCGGCATGTTCCATGCTGGCAAGCATCTGGGTCACAACCAAAAACGGTTTTTTCGCATCGCGGCAGATCGCCGCGATGTTTTTTTGCGCCCCGGGAAGCTCCCACAGGGGCATGGCATTGCCCAGATCGCCCCGGGCGATGACGATCTCGTCGGCATAGGGCAGCAGCTCCGGCAGATGGGCCATGCCCGCCTGGCTCTCCACCTTGGCGAGAATGCGGATGGTTTCCCCGCCGGCGGCGTTCAGGGCGCTGCGCAGGCTGATCAGGTCCTCCGCGCTGCGGACAAAGGGCTGCATAACGCCGGTGACGCCGAAGGAGACAGCGTTCTGAATGTTCGCGCGATCATCCTCGGTCAGGGCCGGGAGATGGAGGTCCATATTCTCAATGGCAAGGCTCTTGCGGCTGGTGAGAACGCCGCCCCGCAGGACCTTCGCCCGACGGGGAGTCTCCATCTCCAGCAGCAGCTTGCCGTCATCCAGCAGCAGACGCTGACCCGGGGCGAGGGCTTCCAGCACCTCCATCGGAACGGGGATCTCCTCCCCCATCATCACGCCGTCTCCGTCCAGGAGCGTAATGGGCGACTCCAGTTTTCCGATGCGCACCTCGGGGCCTTGCAGGTCGATGAGCAGCTGGGCAGGCTTGCCCGTCACCTGCTCCGCCCTGCGCAGAGCAGAAAGCTCCGCTGCCGCATCGGTGAGCATGGTGTGGGACAGGTTCAAGATCGGAAGAGCACACGTCTGAACTCCAGTCACAGGCTAACATCTCGTAT
>CAMHRJ010000307.1 GCA_946187475.1 uncultured Clostridia bacterium
CTTTAAAAAGCAATCGATTATTATGAAAGCAGGTAATTGTATGCAGCATACAGAACTTGGCAATCTGCTGCGGATCAGCCGGTGCTTCGACATTTTCCGAAGACAGAAAATGAAGGATCTGGATCTATATCCCGGGCTGACGATGCTGGTTTCCCATGTGTGCAGAAATCCCGGCTGCAGCCAGGAATTTCTGGCGGAAAAGGTCTGCCTGGATAAAACCACAGTGGCTCACCATCTTTCCCGGCTGGAGGAGAAGGGGTATGTGGAACGGAGAGTTTCCGTAAATGACGCCCGGGTCCGCGCGGTTTATCCCACGGAGAAGGCCATGGCCATTTATCCTCAGCTTCATGAAACCTATACACAGTTTTATGAGCAGCTGCTCAGGAATCTTTCGGATACAGACCGGGAGGAAGTGGCGAGACTTTCGGAAATTCTGTATCATAACGCGCTGGCGCTGGTGAAGGAGGGAAAGGCATGAAACTGCTGCTTCGGTCGGTCAGGCCCTATCTGGGGGCTTTTCTGATGGCCATCTTTTTGAAATTTCTGGGAACGGCCAGCGAGCTGCTGCTTCCCTATATCCTGGAGCATATGGTGGACCATGTGGTGCCCACCAAAAACCTGACAATGGTTATTCTCTGGGGTCTTTTAATGTTTGTATCCGCTCTGCTGTGCCGCCAGTTCAATGTCATGGCGAACCGCAAGGCCATCTTCAATGCTCACAACGTGAGCTATGATGTGCGCCAGGCTCTGTTTGAGAAAACCGCAAACCTCTCCGGCAAGCAGTTTGATGATTTCGGACTGCCCAGCCTGATCAGCCGCATGACCTCCGACAGCTACAATGTGCAGCAGGTGGTGCAGCAGTTCCAGACCCTGTGTGTGCGGGCTCCCATCATGCTGCTGGGCGGCGTGTTCTTTACCCTCAGCATGGACTGGCGTCTGGCTATGATCCTCGTCTGCATGATTCCCTTCCTGCTGGCGGTGGTGCTCTTTGTCTCCTCCCGGGGTATTCCTCTGTTCACAAAGGTGCAGCAGAAGCTGGACACCGTGGTGCGGATCATGCGGGAGAACATCACCGGTATCCGGGTGGTGAAGGCCCTGTCCAAGGAACCATATGAAATGCGGCGGTTCGAGGCCGCCAACGATACGACGGCGAAGCGGGACATCCGGGCCGGGGTCACGATGGCCCTGCCGGGCCCGATCGTGACGCTGTTTTTGAACGTCGGCCTGACCCTGGTGGTGCTGATCGGGGCGCGGCGGGTCAACGCCGGGGAAACCCAGCCCGGGGTCATCCTGGCCTTCCTGACCTATTTCAACATGATCCTGATGGGCGTGATGGGGCTCAACCGCGTGTTCATGATGCTCTCCAAGGCCAACGCCTCCGCCGCCCGCATCGCCGGGGTGGCCCAGCTGCCCGAGGACCTGCCGGTACTCCCGGAGGGGGAAGGGGCGAAGACGGACCGGGAGGGCTACATCGTGTTTGACCACGTGTCCTTCAGCTACGCCGGGAAAGAGGGCGGGGCGGCCGACGCTTCGGCCTTTGCCGGCGCGAGCCGCCAGCAGTGCCTCAAGAACATCGACTTTGCCATCCGCCGGGGCTTTTACGACGCCGACGAGGGGCATGTCTTCGTGGACGGGAAAGACGTGCGCACCTGGGACCGGGACGGGCTGCACCGCCTCTTTGGGGCCGTGTTCCAGAATGACGCCATCTTTGCCGACACCATCCGGGAGAACGTCGTCTTCGGGCGGGACGTGGACGAAGAAGGACTTGAGGCGGCCCTGGAGGACGCCAAGGCGGCGGAGTTCGTCCGCGCTTACGAGGACGGGGCGGACCACATGGCCGCCATCCACGGCGGCAATTTTTCCGGCGGGCAGAAGCAGCGTCTGTTGATCGCCCGGGCCCTGGCGGCCCGGCCGGAGATCCTGATCCTGGACGACGCCTCCTCCGCCCTGGACTACCGCACGGACGCGGAATTGCGCCGGGCCATCCGGGAGCATCACGGGGACGCCACGCTGATCGTGATCGCCCAGCGGGTTTCCTCCATCATGAACCTGGACCAGATCATCGTGCTGGACGAGGGCGAGATGATCGGCAGGGGCACCCACGAGGAGCTGCTGCGGGACTGCCCGGTATACCGGGAGATCCAGCAGACGCAGATGGGGGAGGTGTCGTAAGTTGGCCCGCAGGGATTCTATTATGACCAAGCCCAAGGACTCCAGGGGGGCGCTGCGCCGCCTGCTGTCCTACCTGGGTGCCTTCAAGCTGCCCATCGCCCTGGTGGGGTGCATGTGTATCGTCAGCAACGTGCTGGCCCTGATGGGGCCGAGGCTGGCGGGCAGCGCCATCAACGAAGCCGCCGCCGGAAAGGGGCTGGTCAATTTTGACAAGGTGACCTATTTCGCGGTGCGGATGCTGGCGGTGTACGTGATCTCCTCCCTGCTGACGGTGCTGATCCACACGGTGATGGTCAACGTTTCCAAGCGGATCGGGAAAAAGATGCGCCAGGACGTGTTCGACAAGCTGATGCGCCTGCCGGTGGGCTTCTTTGACCGGAACCAGGC
>CAMHRJ010000308.1 GCA_946187475.1 uncultured Clostridia bacterium
CTTCGCTCAAATTCCCCGGAGGGGAAGCCCATCCCCTCCGGGACCGCCCCATGCGCATGGGAACATTCTCCACTGGTGAAAGCTGTATCAAAATCTGCTGAATGGCATCCGAATGGATGCCCATTTTTGGTGCCCTTCCATTGTTCATGATTTATTTCTTGAATTCCTATTGGGAGTCCTGTAAAATGAATCTGTCGAATACTAAACTACGATTCGAGGAAACACTATGGTTCAAAAGCAAAATCCATCCAAACAATCCCGCCTGCTGATCTCGCTGCTGCTGGTCATCGGCATCCTGATCTCTGTATCTGCGTTCTGCCTGAACGCACTGGCGCTTCCTGCCGGCGGTCTCACAGACGAACAGCGTGCCATCCAGGAGGTGGCCATGGCCTATTACCGCGACGGCATGAACATCCAGTATGAGTCCTCCCGCCGCAGTACCTGGCTCTCGCCGGAGCAGATCACCAGCCAGAACACCTCCTATACCGTCTGCTCGGGCTTTACCCAGTCGGTCTACTATGAGGCGCTGGGGATGTATCTTCCCACGGCGACCAATCAGCTGGTGAAGTACGGCTCGCTCTACTACGGCGAGCCTGACCACCCGGACATCGTCTTCTACACCGACGACATCCAGGAGCGCACCAGCACCCCGGAAGCCAGAGCCGACATCCTGCGGGAGCTCATGGACTTTCTTCAGGTGGGCGACGTGGTCGTATACTACCGGAACAACCACTCCGGCCACGCCCTGCTGATCTATGACTTCGTCTATGACGATGCGGGAAACCGCGTCAATGCCATCGTTCTGAACTCCCGGGCAAACTTCGATAAGTCCACCAACAAGATTTCCAAGGGCCTAAGCTGGAACGACGAGCCGGTAAACGAACAGACCGGTGTGGATGAGGGCACCATCAAGTGCACGACCCTGGACATGCTGCTGGAGAATATGGGCTCGCCCAATGTTCCGGCGCAGCACATGACGGTGCTTCGCCCGCTGGCCCTGGGCGACGGCACTTATAATAAAATGAAGGGCTCCGGCGGCTACTGGGAGGATGCGAACTGCACCTCGGAGGTGGCGGAATACGCCATCACGGAAAGCGCCCAGCAGCGGCTCAAGTATCCGGGCATCGAGATCGAAAAAACCGTAGATGCTTTTACCGGCAATACCGTCGAGCCCGGCGGCGTAATGACTTATCGCATCGATGTGACCAATACCGGCCCCGAGGCTTACGGCTCGCTGACCGTGACAGAGAATATCCCGACGGACAGCGTGGTGCTCCTGGGCAGGGACCAGACGGATGAACTCTCCTGGACGATCGAATCCCTTGCCCCGGGCCAGACCGAGACGATCACCTACAGTGTTCGTGTCCGGCTGGACAACCGTCTTCTGGGCAAAGAGGTGGTTTCCACCGGCACCGTGGCGGGGATTCCCTCCTGCGAGATCCATAATCCCATCGCTTACAGCCTGACGCCGGAACAGGAGGCCCTGCTGAAGCTGGCCTACAACCGTCTGAAGGGCATTTATTCCGGCGCGGAGCTCATCGATCAGGTCTATTCTGAGGGCATCGGAGAGAAGCTGAATCTCAGCGATTTGGTGCTTGGCGCCCAGTATTCCTCGGAGAGTGACAGCAGCGAAATCCGCACGATCAATGAGAAATGCGTGCCCTATTTCAGCCAGACGGATGTCAACGCGCTGATCAATACCTATTACGGGTATACCTGCCGGAAGCTGGAACTGAATACCAGGAATCCCTTCTCCAAGCTGATCTTGAATCACTACTACTCCGCCGTGGCGACGCCGTATGAATACGACTCGGAGACCGAAACCGGCCAGATTCAGCAAGACGGCGTCATTCGGCCCTACTTCTGGGAGTATCATTCCTCCACCAGCCCGGAGGAGTCCATGCATACCGATCGCGCCATGCGGGTTTATCCCGAAACCCTCCAGACCGGCGACATCCTGCTCTACGCCAATACCAACGACGAAGTGACCGGCGAGTCCGGCACTTACGCATTCATCTATCTGGACGACGCCTTTTACGGCGTGAACAAAAACCCGGACGGCACGGAGAAAAACGTGATCGCCGCCGTGAACGGGAAGGGCGCAGACAATCTGCAGACCCTGTTTGCCAAGGACTATTACGTGATTCTGCGTCCCTCCATCGCCATGGAGCGGCCGGTCCCGGAGGTGGAAACCGCGCCGCAGTTCGTGTTGGAATCACCGGAACCGGTACAGATTCCGTCCTCCGATTCCGACAGCAACGGCGTCCTGGTGTTCTTTGCCGGCGCGGCTGTGGGCCTGCTGATCGGCTATGCGGTGCAGAAGGTCTTGGAGGCGCAGAAGGTCTTGGAGGCGCAGAAGAAAAAGCCGGAACAGACTGACTCCACGGAATCCCGGCAGTAACCCAGATAACACAAACAGAGCGGCCAGCCGGCCGCTCTGTTTTCTTTGCATAAAAAAACAGAGGCGCTTTTTCAGCGCTGCACCTGGTAAGATGAAAGTAGACACTTGAAAAAGTGCCTACTTTCATTTTT
>CAMHRJ010000309.1 GCA_946187475.1 uncultured Clostridia bacterium
GACGCTCGTTCTTCTCCTCCTCCGTGAGCTCTCGCTCGCGGGAGATACGGGTCAGCTCGCTGATGCGGTCCATTTTTTCTTTCGTCATATTGTCACCTCAGTTTTTCAGGCTGTGCAGCGGTGCGGGTATGCGTCCGCCGCGGGCGATGAAGTCCGCAGGACTGCAGGGATTCACGGGCATCACCGGCGCGCTGCCCAGCAGGCCGCCGAAGTCCACATGGTCGCCCACGGTCTTCCCCGGGGCAGGAATGATGCGCACGGCGGTGGTCTTGTTGTTCACCATGCCGATGGCGGCCTCATCCGCGATGATAGCGGAAATGGTCTCGGCGCTGGTGTCGCCGGGGACTGCAATCATGTCCAGTCCCACAGAGCAGACGCAGGTCATTGCCTCCAGCTTCTCGATGGTGAGCTTCCCCGCCTCGGCAGCGGCGATCATACCCGCATCCTCGCTAACGGGGATAAAGGCGCCGGAAAGACCGCCCACATGGCTGGACGCCATGACGCCGCCCTTCTTCACTGCGTCATTGAGCATGGCCAGCGCCGCAGTGGTGCCGGGTGCACCCACGGATTCCAGACCCATTTCCTCCAGAATCGCGGCCACGCTGTCGCCCACGGCAGGGGTCGGTGCCAGAGACAGGTCCACGATGCCGAAGGGCACGCCCAGGCGCTGGGAGGCCTCGCTGGCCACCAGCTGGCCCATGCGGGTGATGCGGAAGGCGGTTTTCTTGATGGTCTCGGCCACCACGTCGAAGCACTGGCCGCGGACGGATTTCAGCGCGCTCTCCACCACGCCGGGGCCGGAGACGCCCACGTGGATCTCGCACTCCGGCTCGCCCACGCCGTGGAAGGCGCCGGCCATGAAGGGGTTGTCCTCCACGGCGTTGCAGAACACTACCAGCTTTGCGCAGGCCATACCCCCCTGATCGGCGGTCAGCTCTGCCGCCTGCTTGATGGTGCGGCCCATCTCCGCCACGGCGGTCATGTCGATGCCCGCCCGGGTGGAGCCCACGTTCACGCTGGAGCAGACCAGCTCGGTTTCTGACAGGGCACGGGGAATCGAATGGATCAGGATGCGGTCGGCTTCGGTCATACCCTTCTGCACCAGGGCGGAAAAGCCGCCCAGGAAGTTCACGCCGATCTCGTGGGCCGCCCGGTCCAGCGCCACGGCGTAGGACGTATAGTCCCTGGCACCGCTGGCAGCCGCCACCAGGGCGATGGGCGTCACGCTGACGCGCTTGTTCACGATGGGAATGCCGAACTCCGCCTCAATGTCCTCCCCGGTTTTCACCAGGTTCCCGGCCATGCGGCAAATCTTATCATAGATCTTCCGGCAGCTGCGGTCCACATCCGTATCCGCGCAGTCCAGCAGGCTGATGCCCATGGTGACGGTGCGGATGTCCAGATGCTGCTGGTCGATCATCTCGATGGTTTGCAGAATTTCACTTCTCTGGATCATGGCGGTTCCTCAGATGCGGTGCATGGTGTTGAAGACTTCTTCCCGCTGGGCCCGGATCTGGAGCGCCCGCTCCTCCCCTGCCGCGCGCAGAGCTTCCGACAGCTGGGCGAAGGGCACGTCACAGGCCGTGGCGTCCACCAGCATGATCATGTTGAAATAGCCCTGCAGAACGGTCTGGCTGATATCCAGCACGTTCACGCCGTGGCCGGCCAACAGTTGGGAAACCTCAGCGATGATGCCGACCCGGTCTTTTCCGATGACGGTGACAATGGCTCTCATAATCGTCCTCCTATCAGGATTCCATGCTGCCCAGCTCGTCCAGGGGACGTTCAAAGGCAGGGATAAAGTGCTCCAGGAAGTATTCTACCTCCGGCAGCTGCATCCGCTCCAGAGCGGCGCGGGTCTGGGCCTCCGCCGCCCGGAACTCGTCGTTGCCGGCCCGGCGCTCAGAGACGCATTTGACGTAGGCGCTGAGCTTGTCGGCAGCCTTCACCAGCTTGTAGGTATCGCTCTCCGGATCTTCGGTCAGGGCCTCGGTATAGGCCGGGCGCATGGCCTCCGGCAGCATGGCCAGAAGCTTGGAAACCGCCAGATGCTCCACCTCGTGGTAGGCGCTGGTGATCTGGGAGCTATGATATTTGATGGGCGTGGGCAGGTCGCCGGTGAAAATCTCGCTGGCGTCGTGGAACAGCGCCGCCGTGGCCAGGGCGTTCACATCGCAGCTCTGGCCGAAGACGTCCCGCCGGATCACGCCCAGGGCGTGGGCAAAGACCGCAACCTCGTGGCTGTGCTCCTGGACATTCTCCGGGATGGCGCTGCGCATCAGGCCCCAGCGGCCGATGTATTTCATGCGGGAGATCAGGGCAAAGAAATCAAAGTCCTGCATCCAAATCCGCTCCTTTCCTCTGTCTGCAAAAGTGCTAAATATTATAGCATTCTCACTCCCACAATGTCAAATGTCAGCTAAAGAACTAAGGAATTGGCTCGTCTCTCATGGGGAGGCTCGGAGGGGATGGGCTTCCCCTCCGACTGATTTGAGCGAAGCGGATCTCTTT